>QHTP01000021.1 GCA_003220855.1 Gemmatimonadota bacterium | reverse complement strand
CGCGGCGGCGCGCCCGCGTCCACGCCGGCGGCGACGATGTCTTTCAGGGGCGCCTTGCGTAGCTCGGCGCCGAACGCGGGCAACTCCCGCTCCATGAAACCGGCGAACCGGACCGATGCGTCGCCGAGTCGCTGGGTGAACAGCTCGTAGACCGCCTGCTGTTGCGTCGTGGGCGCGAAGTCCGCCCCGCTCTCGGATACGTCGGACTCGAGCGCCGCCAGCCGGCCGTACAGCTGCATCGGGCTGCGGAACGCATCCTCGCGCGCACCGGTCAGGTGCACGTCGAACAGCACTCCCTCGACGGCGCTGGCGTGCCGGTCGAGCGAGTCCGCGAGGCTCGCAATCCGCTTGGCGCTCGAGTCCCCCGTGAGCGCAGTGTCCGACCGCAGTTGACCGCTCAAGTCCGCGAGCTGCTTCCGCACCCACTCCAGCCGGTTGATCATCCGCGCCACGCTGTCCTGCGAGGCGCGGATCGCGAGCGCCAGCCGGGTCTGCGCCAGCACGTCCGAGTCGGTCGCGGCGGTGTTGGGGTCCTTGAGCACGGTGAGCGACTGGGTGAGCGTCGTCGCGCTCGCCGCGCTGTCGCCCAGGGTGAGCCGTACCTGGTAACTGCCCGGCGACACGAATGGTCCGTGCAGCGACAGATCGAGGTCCCAGGTCACGAGCGGGCGCGTACCGTCCGGCCCGGTGTGCACGAACGGTTTGCCGGGCGGGGGCGTCCGCAGCTTCGGCACGGTGGGCCGGGTGTAGCGCAGGTCCCACCACACCCGGTTCAACCCCGCCTTGCGTTCGCCCTCGAGCACGCGCACGGTGTCGCCGCTCGCGCCCAGCACGACGATCTTGGCGGCGCGGCGCGGATGTGCGCTGTCGGGCGCAGCGGCCGTGTCGGCGAGGGCGGCCGGCAGGTAGTACGTCAGGTCCGCGCCCTCGGGCACGCTGTCCACCCGCACGGCGCTGTTCGGCGCGCTGACGATCCCTTGCTGACTGCGAAACCGATATGCCGAGCGTGGTTTGAACAGCATAGCCCCGCCCGCCATGGCCCCGCCCGTTAGGGCGGGGTCCTCCAAGGGCGAGATGTCATCCAGAATCCAGATCCCCCGCCCGTAGGTCGCGACCACGAGGTCGTGGAAGTGCGGCTGCACGGTCATCCACGAGACGGGGGCGTGAGGGAGGTTGGTCTGCAGCGGCAGCCAGCGCGCGCCGTCGTCGAGCGTCACGTACACGCCGCTCTCGGTGCCGGCGAACAGCATCCCACGCCGCGCCGGGTCCTCGCGCACCACGTGCACGAACCCCAGCGGCGAGCGGGGCAGGCCGTCCGAGATCCGCTTCCAGCTCCTGCCCAAGTCCGTGGTCTTGAAGATGTAGGGGTCGAGGTCGTCCAGCTCGTGCAGGTCGACCGCGATGTACGCCGCCCCGCCGTCGAATCGCGACGGCTCGATGTTCGAGATCTTCCCCCAGGGCGCGAGCTTCGGCAGGTTGCCCGTCACGTCCGTCCAGCTCGTTCCGGCGTCGCGCGTGACGTGCACCAGGCCGTCGTTCGATCCCGCCCAGATCACGCCGGCCTGCACGGGCGACTCCGCCAGCGCGAACAGCGTCGCGCCGTCGAACGTCATGAGGTTGTCCGTCGTGACGCCGCCGGAGCTTTGCTGGTGGCTCGTGTCGTTACGGGTGAGGTCGGGGCTCACCACCTTCCAGCTCGCTCCGCCATCGGTGGTGACGTGCACGTACTGGCTGCCCACGTACACGCGCCGGTGATCGTGCGGCGAGATCATGATCGGGAAGGTCCAGTTCCAGCGGAACTTCAAGTCGGCGGGCCGCCACCCGTACCCGGCTTCCGGCCAGACGCGCACGTTGCGCGGGTGGCCCGTACGCACGTCGTAGACTTCCAGCCCCCCGTCGTAGCAGCCAGACCAGACGGTCGCGTTGTCCACCGTGTCGGGGATACCGAATCCGCTCTCGCAGCCTCCCACGTGCTGCCACGCCCCCTCCGAGATGCCGTCCGCCAGGCTGCGACTGGGCATGCGGTACGAGGAGCCATCCTGGCGGTTGCCGTACACATAGTACGGCACGCGCGTGTCGACGTGCACGTGGTACATCTGGGCGATCGGCAGCACGATGCGCATGAACGTCCGGCCGCGGTTGAGCGTGATGCTCGCGCCGCCGTCGTGCGCCACCATGAAGCGGTCGGGGTTCAGCGGGTCGATCCAGATGTCGTGGTTGTCGCCGCCTCCCTCGTAGCCCGAGCGGGCCAGGGTGCGGCCGCCGTCGCGCGACATGCTGAACCGCACAGAGACGAAATACAGCCGCTCCTCGTCGTCCGGCGCGACGGCGAAGCGCACGTAGTACGGCGCGCGCTCGGCCATGGTGTGGTCGTGGCTCACGACGTGCCAGCTCGTGCCCCGGTCGTCGCTGCGATAGAGCGTGGGGTCCTGGTCCTCGATCAGTGCATATACCGTATTCGGGTTCGACGGCGCCACGGCCACGGCGACCTTGCCCACGACGTGCCGCGCGTCGGGCAGGCCATGCCCCACGATTCGCTGCCACGTCGCGCCGCCGTCCCGTGACACCCATAGCCCACTCCCCGGCCCGCCGCTCTGGAGGTGCCAGGTCTTGACCTCGAACTGCCACATCCCGGCGAATAGCGTGTTCGGGTCGCCCGGATCCACGGCGAGGTCCGAGCAACCGGTGTTGGGATCGACGAACAGCACGCGGGCCCACGTCTTGCCGCCGTCGATGGTGCGGTACACGCCGCGGTCCTGGGCCGGCCCGTACGCCCGTCCCAGCGCGCACACGAGCACCAGCTCCGGGTTCGTGGGATGGATCACGATGCGCGCGATCCGTCCCGTGCCGTCCAGCCCCTGGTGCTGCCAGCTGCGGCCGCCGTCCGTCGACCGATAGACCCCGTTGCCGAGCGCCGTGGTCGAGCGAATGAAGAACGTCTCGCCGGTGCCCGCCCACAGCACGTTGTGGGCGGACGGCGCCACCGCGATCGCGCCGATCGCCTGGGCCGGCTCGCTGTCGAACACCGCGCGCCAGTGTACGCCACCGTCTTCGGTCTTCCAGATTCCTCCAGAGGCGGCCCCCACGTAGGCGACCAGCGGATTGCCGGGCTCTCCCGCCACGGCCACCGCGCGGTTGCCCTCGGGGCCGACGAAGCGGTACCGCAGACGCGTCCACAGCGTGGTGTCGATCTGCTGGGTTCGGGCGGTAGGGACGAGCAGGAGGAGTGGCGCGATTACGGCCAGAACGCGGGCCATGCGTGACTGAACCCTCGAGCGCGGGGGAGGGATAGCATGGCGCCGAAGGCTCGCCGGCGCCAGCGGGGCATGGTGTTGCAAGGCGGCCGTGGCCCTCGCGCCACGCCAGGCGTCTGCGAAACGGGGTAGTTTTCCCGCGGAACTTGGGTGCAGCGCGGTGCGTTGTTCGAAACCGCCCTGTCGTTCGCCGATCAGCCCGAAGGAGCGTCGCATGTGGATCGTCCGGTTGGCGCTGCGCCGACCTTACACCATTGCCGTCATGGCGCTGCTCATTCTCGTCCTGGGCACGTTGTCGCTCACGCGCATGATCGTGGACATCTTCCCCGCCATCGACATTCCGGTGGTCGCCGTCGTGTGGAACTATCCGGGGCTCTCGGCCGAGGAGATGGAGCGGCGCGTGGTGATCATCAGCGAGCGCGGCTTCTCGACCACGGTCAACGGGATCGAGCGCATCGAGTCCCAGTCGATCCCCGGGATCGGGCTGCTGAAGATCTACTTCCAGCCCGGGACGGACATCGGCGGCGCCATCGCGCAGATCGGGGCGCTTTCGAGCACCATCCTGCGCATCGCGCCGCCGGGGATGCAGCCGCCCACGCTGGTGCAGTTCAACGCCTCCAACGTACCGGTGGCCCAGCTCACGGCCTCGAGCGCGACGCTCCCCGAGGACCGCATCTTCGACTATGGGCTGAACTTCATCCGGGTGCGGCTGTTCACGATTCCGGGGCTGTCGACGCCGGCGCCGTTCGGCGGCCGGCAGCGTCAGGTCTCGATCGACATCGACCCGCAGGCCCTGGCGGGGAAGGGGCTGTCGCCGGCCGACGTGGTCGGCGCGCTGCAGGTGTCGAACGTCATCGTCCCCGCCGGTACGGCGCGCGTCGGCTCGACGGAATACAACGTGGCGTTGAACTCGAGCCCGTCGGCGGTGGCCGAGTTCGAGCGGATTCCGCTCAAGGTGGTGAACGGGGCGCCCGTGCTGTTGGGAGACGTGGCCCGCGTGTCCGACAGCTACGCGCCGCAATCCAACATCGTGCGCGTGAACGGCAAGCGCGCCACGTATCTCGCCATCCTGAAGCACGCCGACGCGTCGACGCTCGCGGTGGTCGAAGCCACCCGCCGGGCGATCCCCGCGATTCAGGCGGTGGCCCCGGAGGGGCTCGACCTGAAGATCGACTTCGATCAGTCGCTGTTCGTGCGGGCCGCGATCTCCGGCGTGGTGCGCGAGGCGATCCTCGCGTCGGTGCTGGTCTCGCTGATGATCTTCGCGTTCCTCGGCAGCTGGCGCAGCGTGGTCATCGTGTCGACGTCGATCCCGCTCGCCATCTTCACGGCGTTCCTGGGACTCAAGTTCACGAACCAGACGATCAACATCATGACGTTGGGCGGACTGGCACTCGCGATCGGAATGCTGGTGGACGACGCCACCGTGGCGATCGAGAACATCCATCGCAACCGCGCCCTGGGAAAGCCGCTCACGGTCGCCGTGCTGGATGGAGCCCGGCAGGTGGCCGTGCCCGCGATCGTGGCCACCCTGGCGATCTGCATCGTGTTCTTCCCGGTGGCGCTCTTGTACGGGCCGGCCAAGTACCTGTTCACGCCGCTCGCGCTCGCCGTGGTGTTCGCGATGCTCGCGTCCTACGTGTTGTCGCGGACGCTGGTGCCGCTCCTGGCCCGGCTGCTGATGCCGGGCGAAGAGCACGCGGCGGCAACGCCCTCGGTGTTGCAGCGCAAACGGGACGAGCTGTGGGATCGGTTCCAGGCCGGGTACGGCCGTGCGCTCGAGACCGTGCTGGCCCACCGCCGCTTTACGCTGGTCCTGGCATTGGTGCTGGCGCTGAGCGGGGCCGCGCTGCTCACGGTGGTGGGGACGGACTTCTTCCCCGCGGTCGACGCGGGGCTCATGAAGTTGCACTTCCGGGCCCCTGCCGGCACCCGCATCGAGGAGACCGAGCGGCTGGTGGCGCAGGTGGAACGCCGCATCCGCGAGACGATCCCCGCGGACGAGCTCGAGACCGTGAATGACATGATCGGGGTGCCGCTGTTCTACAACCTGGCGTTCGTGCCCACCGACAACATCGGGGCCATGGACGCGGAACTGCTGATCGCGCTCAAGCCGGGGCATCGACCGACGGAGCGCTACATGCGGGCGTTGCGGGCGGCGCTGCCGGCGGAGTTCCCGGGCTCGAGCTTCTACTTCCAGCCGGCGGACATCGTGAGCCAGGTGCTGAACTTCGGCGTGTCGGCGCCGGTGGACGTGCAAATCGAAGGGGCCAACCTGGCGCGCTCCTATGAAGTCGCCCGGCGGCTGCGTGACGCCATCCGCACGGTGCCGGGCGCCGTGGATGTACACGTGGCGCAGGTGCTCGACTATCCCGCGCTCAAGGTGAACGTGGATCGGGTGCGCGCCGCGCAGTTGGGGCTGACCCAACGGGACGTGGCGAACAGCATGCTCATCTCCCTCTCGTCGAGCGGGCTGATCGCGCCGTCGTTCTTCTTGAACCCGGCGAACAACGTGAACTATGCCGTGGCGGTGCAGACGCCGATCGCCCGCCTGGCATCGGTGCCGAGTCTGCTCGCCACGCCGCTCACGCCGGCATCGGGCCGGCCGGCGGATCCGAGCGGCGCGCCAGCCCTGGCCGAGCAGCCCGAAGCGCCCGCGGTGATGCTGGGCAACGTGGCCAGCGTGTCGCCCGGCGCGGCTCCCGGTGTGGTGAGCCACTATACGGTGCAGCGGGTGCTCGACGTCGAGGCGGGGGTGGAGGGTCGGGACCTCGGTGGCGTGGTGCGCGACATCCGCTCGCGCATCGCCGCGCTCGGTCCGCTGCCGCCCGGCATGCGCATCACGGTGCGCGGGCAGGGCGAGGTGATGACGGCGTCGTTCCGGAGCCTGGGAATGGGCCTGATTCTGGCGATCGTGCTGGTGTACTGCTTGATGGTGGTGTTGTTTCAGTCTTGGCTCGATCCGTTCATCATCATGGCCGCCGTGCCGGGCGCGTTGGTGGGCATCCTCTGGATGCTCGCCCTCACCGGCACGACGCTGAACGTCGAATCGCTGATGGGCTCGATCATGGCGGTGGGCATCGCGGTGTCCAACTCGATCCTCCTCGTGAGCTTCGCCAACGACCGGCGGGTGGAGACGGCGGGCGACGCCCTCGGCGCCGCGCTCGAAGCGGGGAAGACCCGGCTGCGCCCTGTGCTGATGACGGCGCTGGCGATGGTCATCGGGATGGTCCCGATGGCCGTGGGGCTGGGCGAGGGGGGCGAGCAGAACGCGCCACTCGGTCGCGCGGTCATCGGGGGGCTGCTGCTCGCGACCGCGGCCACGCTGTTCGTGGTCCCTGTCGTGTATTCCTTGATCCGTACCGAGCCGCCGACCAGCCACCTGCTGGACGAGCGGTTCCTGGCGGAAGAGAGAGGGGAAGCGTGATGACCGAATTGCGTCAGTCGCGATCCGGCCGGCGGCTGTTCGTCGGGGGCGTGGTGTCGATGGTGGCGTCGGTCGCCATCGTCGCCGGGCTGCTCGCCCGCAAGGTGAGCCTGGTGCGCGCGGAGGGGCGGGCGCGCGCCGCCGACGTGGCGGCGGGGCCCCACGTGCGCGTGGCGCGCGTGACGGCGCCGCAGGGTGTGCAGACCCTCACGCTCCTGGGCGAGGCGCGGCCCTACGCGGCCGTCACGCTGTACGCCAAAGTGAGCGGCTACTTGCGGCAGATCCTGGTCGACAAGGGCGACGACGTGGCGGCGGGCCAGGAGCTCGCGGTGATCGAGTCGCCCGAGCTGGATCAGCAATACGAGGCGGCGCTCGCCGACGCGCGCAACAAACGGGTCAACGCCGACCGGTTCCGCGCCCTCGCGAAACAGAACGCCAGCTCGACGCAGGAGGCGGAGCGTTACGAGACCGACGCGGCCGTCGCCGAGGCCAACCTCAAAGCCATCGAGACCCTCAAGTCGTACGAGGTCCTCCGGGCGCCGTTCACCGGACGCGTCACCGCCCGCTACGCCGATCCCGGGGCGCTGATGCAGAACGCGACCAACGCGCAGACGGGGGCGCTCCCGGTCCTCACGGTGTCGGAGACGGGCCGGCTGCGGGTGTACGCCTACGTGGACCAGCAGGATGCCCCCCTCGTGGGCGTCGGCACGCCCGCGGAGATCACCGTCCCCGACCGGCCGGAGGTCCGGCTCGTTTCGCGGGTGACGCGGGTCAGCGGGTTGCTCGACCCGCGCACGCGCACGCTGCTCGCCGAGGTGGACCTCGAGAACCGGGGCGGCGGCATTTTCCCCGGGAGCTACGTGACGGTGAAGCTCGCCGCCAAGGGGCGGGGCTACCCGGAGCTGCCGGCGGGCGCACTGATCGTGCGCGGCGACACCACCCTCGTCGCCGTGGTCGATTCGGCCGACCGCGTCGCGTTCCGGCGCGTGGTCGTGGCCCGCGACGACGGCCAGAGCGCGGAGATCGCCGGCGGCGTCGTGCCGGGCGAGCGCGTCGCCCTGAACCTGGGGGAGAGCGTTGCCGAGGGCGCGCGGGTTCAGCCGGTGGAGCCGCACTGATGTTGGGCGTGCTGGCGATCGCCCTGCCACTGGCGGTCGACACGCTGCCGAGCGTCTCCCTGGGCGAGGCGATCGCGCGCGCCGCCCGGCTCGATCCGGCATACGTCGGCGCGCTGGGACAGGTGGACAACGCCGCCTGGGCGCGGCGCGCGGCCCGGCTCGCCTTCATTGTGCCGTCTCTCGAAGTGGGGGTGGACGCCACGAAGTACTCGTCCCCGTTCTTCAACGCGGGCACGGGTCAGCCGGGGATCAGCGCGGTGACGACCCATGTCGCGGCGAGCTACGAGGTCCTCTCCGTGCGAAAGATCGCCGATCTCGCGGTGACCGACGCCGGGCACGAGGCCGCGGCGGCCGGGGAGCTGGCGCAGCGCTTCCAGACCGCCATGGCGACGGAGGCGGACTACTACGACGTCCTGGCGAACCAGGAGCTGTTGCGGGTCGCCACGGAGCGGCTGAACCGGGCGCGGGAGCAGCTGGCGGTGGCGCGCGCCCGCGTCACCCAGGGCGTGGCCGTCCAGACGGACTCGCTCCAGGTGGCGTTGGAAGAGACGCGCGCCGAGATCGACTCCGCCCGCCAGGCGGTGTCGCTCGCCGTGGCCCGGCTCCAGCTGGGCCGGCGGGTGGGCGCGTCGGGACCGGTGGCCGCTCAACCGCTCGACACGCTCCCGGCGCCGGCGCTGCCGATCTCGCTCGAGGAAGGCGTGCGCCTCGCTCTGCACGAGGGGCCGCAGTTCCGCATCGCCCGCGCCAACGAGCGCGCCGCGTCCGCGCTGCTCGCCGGTGTCCGCGGCACATATCTCCCCGAGCTGACGCTCTTCGGAGAGAACGAGCACTTCGACACCCATTTCTTTCCCGAGGCGCGAAGCCTGTCGCTCGTCACGTTCCGCGTGAGCATGCCGATCTGGACCGGCGGCGCGCGGGAGATCGCGATCAGCGAGGCGCGCGTGAACCGCGACGTGGCGCGCGCAGCCCGGGAAGACGGCGAGCGCGCCGCGCGACGCGATGTCACCGAGGCGTACGAGACCTACACCACGGCGCGCGACAATTACGCCCTGTCGATCCGCGCCCTCGCGACCGCCGCCGAGAATTTCCGCGTGCAGGACCGGCGCTACCGCGCGGGGGCGGCAACGATCCTCGAGCTGGTGGACGCGCAAGTACAGTTGACACAGGCGGGATCGGACGTCGTCCAGACGCGCTACGCCACGCGACTCGCCCTCGCCGGTCTCGAAGCGATCCTCGGACGCCGGCTGTTCCGCTAGGCTGGCTGCCGGGCGAGGTCGCGCCTCCGCCCAAGCACGCGCCGCCCGGTCGCTCTCGTGGATATGGGTGACGAGCAGCTGCAACCCGGCCCGCCGCGCCTCGTCGTAGAGCGCGTACGCGAACTCCGTGGTGACGCTGGAAAGCCGCGCCGCCGAGAACGCGAACAGGTTGTCCACCTGCCCCGTGCCGCGCGACAGCGGCGGATATAGTCCCGCCCACTCGCTCAACTGCCGCAGCTGACGATTGTGCTCCGGCAGGAGGAGCCACTGGATGCACTGCGGGCCGTCCGGGCCGATCCAGATGTACGCGCGCCGCAGCCCCTCATCCCAGAGCCGCAATCCCGACTTGAAGTTGGTCTCCGCTCGGTCGGGACGCTGGCGCAGCGCACCGATGATCGGGTCGGTCACGCGCGTCAGGCGCACGTGTGGAGGCGCAGGGGGGGTGTCAGCGAGGTCGATCCGATAGCGGATCCACCGCTGCCGCAGCACGTGACGCGGGAAGGCCGCCCGCGCGAGTCGCAACAATCCCGTGACCCCCACGCGCAGCGGTGCGTGAGCCCTGCAACATGCCCGGCCGAAACAGAGCCACTCTCTCGTGTCGTGGGTCATGGATGCGTGGCGATGCCGCTGCAAGTCCCGCGCACGCCGCGACGGCGTCCGCAACACGATGCCCCCCAAGCGAATACGGTGTCGATGCGCAGCGCGACGTTGCGCCGGCGCAGCATCTATGCAAGCGGCTGCTGCTCCATCGCATCACCTGGCTCGGCGGGCCGACGGCTACTGCCGGCACGGTGCGTTACGATCGGGCTTCGGGTGATCCACCACCACGCGGTGATCCAGATCGGCGACGCGCACCGCGACGTCTTCGACCAGGCTGGCGACCCGCGCCATGTGCTCGTAGTCGATGTATTCGGGCTCGTCGGTCACCTGGTGGTAGTCGGAATGCAGTCCGGTGGTGAAGAACGTGATCGGGATGCCGTAGCGCGCGTACTCGTAGTGGTCCGAGCGGCAGTAGATGTTCGCCGGATGCCCGTCGGCGTCGATCGAGTAGTCGAACACGAGGCCGTGGCGGCCCGCCCTATTGACCTGCTCCACTAGATCGCCCAGCTCGGTCGAGAGGCGACGTGAGCCGACGAGCTGCAGGTAGCGGGGGCCGCCGTGCAGCGCCGCTCCGTCCTTGGTGCGCCCGGTCTCGTCGCTCGCGGCGCCCCGGCCGACCATGTCCATGTTCAGCTGTGCGACGATCGAGTCGCGCGGCACGGTCGGGTGATCCGTGAAGTAGCGCGAACCGAGCAGCCCCTTCTCCTCACCGGTGTGCCACACGAACAGGATCGATCGCTTCGGTTTGCGCTTGAGCGACGCGATCCGCTCGGCGATCTCGAGCGCCGCCACCGAGCCGGAGCCGTCGTCGTCGGCGCCGTTGGCGATCGAGTCGGCGCGGCTCCCGCCCGGATGTCCCGCGCGGAACCGGGCGAGCAGGGAATCGACGCGCGCCTGCTGCTCGGGGGTGGCCTGCTTGCCGGCATCGTCGGCGCCTTCCGGGCGCACCACGTGATTCCAGATGCGGATCGAGTCGTGGTCGACGGCGCGGCCGCTGAACCCGATGTGATCGTTGTGCGCCCCGATGGCGACGTACTCGCCCCTGAGTTGCGGATCGCTGCCGGGCACGATCCCGACGACGTTGCGCGCGGGGTCCGCGATCGGCACGATGTCGAACCGCACGGCGACGGCCGCCGTCGTACCGGCCGCACCGGGCATGAGCTGCTCCAAGGGCGTGGTGAACATCTTCGCCGCGGTGGCGCCGCTGATCAGGAATACCGGCGGCTGCGCGGCCTGGCCCGCGGGGTTGTCGTCGAGCACCGTGCGCGGCCGCCGCAGGAACGCGAGGGCCTGCGCGGGAAGACTGTCGAGGGCGACGAGCGCGACCGCCGCCGCGCCCGGCACGCCCGGCGCGGCCCGCAGCGGGCGCAGTCCCAGCCCCCCTCCGTGCACCCGCAACACGACCAGCTTGCCGCTCGCCTGCTCCGGCGCGATCAGCCCGGCCGAGTCGCCGACCACGCCGCCGAACACGATCGCGAGCGACTGGCTGTCGAGCGGCCGGGGCCCGAGCGCCAGGTAGTCGGTAAACGCGGTCAGGGAAGCTCCCGCGACCGTGAACGTCGACGTCGTGTCGAACGTGCGCGTCTTGAGCGGGATCGTCTGGAAGTACGTACCGTCGTCTCCCCCCGGCAGGAGGCCCGCCCGCTTGATCTCGGCCGCGATGTAGGCAGTGGCTTTCGCATTGCCGGGGGTTCCCGCCTCGCGCCCCTGCATCGAATCGTCCGCGAGGACATACAGCCGAGTCATCAAGTCGCCGGGCGTGATCGCCGGGACCGTCGGCGCGGGCCGGTGGGTGCGCGGCAGCTCGCCCTGGGCCGCGGCGGCGGCCGGCGTGCACAGCGCGAGGAGCAGGAGGCGGCAGCGATGCAAGCGGATCTCCCAACGAGAGGACGTGACGACCCGGGGGGGCTCAGTGCCGCGGCCGCTGGCGCTCGATGTGCCGGGCCATAATGCGCATCAGCTCCGCGTTGGTCCACGGCTGCCAGCCGTGCGGCTTCAGCGGGCGCCCGTACGCGACTAGGGCATCGGCTGCGGGACGCGCCCGCTTGAGGAACTCCTCGAGGCGATAGACGGCGAGGTTCAAATAGAACGTGTCCATGTCCCCCACGAACACGTGCAGCTGCCCCTTGAGCTTGGGTGCGAGCGTGCCCCAGTTGCGCTCCAGATAGTCGCGCAGGTCGTAGTCGTGCGCCTTGAAGTACTCGGCCACGCCGTGGTCGATCTTGCCCGTCGCGAGATCCCATAGCTCCGCGGGATAGCCGTCGGGGCCGACGGGACCGTAGGTCGCCTCCCAGATCGCGAACTGCTCGCCCGAGCGCGCGTGGCTGCCGAGCACCGCCTCGAACTGGCTCTCCTGCCGCACGCTGATACGCGGCTGTCCCGTGACCTCCTGCTCGGCCGGCACGTCGTAGCTCATCCATCCGGCGACGGGATGGACGAATGCGCTCGTGTCGCCGTAGATGTCGGGGATCTCGTAACTCCGGAAGTCGACCGGGTCCGGATACAGCACCCACGTTCCGCCGAAAACGTCGGGATGGTAGACCTGCAGGGCGAGCGCCTCCCACCCGCCGGTGGAGCCACCCGTGAGCACGCGTGCCCAGGGCGCCCGGATCATACGGAAGTGCTCCTCCACGTAGGGAATGAGCTCCCGCAGGATCGCGTCGCCGTACGGTCCGTTGTTCGCTGAGTTCACGGCGTAGGAGTCGTCGAAGTAGGGCGTCGGGTGCTGGAACGTGACGGCGATCAGGGGCGGGAAGGCAGGGGAGCGCCACGCCTGATAGAACTCGAAGCCGGGCTCGCGGGCGGTGCGCGCCAGCCGGGCCGCCCGCTGCTCGGGCGTTTCGACGCTCGAATCGGACGAGAATCCGAACGGCGGTCGGAGATTGAAATGCCCCTGCTCGTACACCGTGGCGTAGCGGCGCGCCGTGTCGGTCTCGTAGCCGCGCGGCAGCAGCACGGTGGCCCCCAGATACATGGGACGTCCCCACCAGGCGGTGAGCATCTCGCTCCGGATCTTGATGTGCTTCACCCACTTCGTGTCCGGCGGGAGCTCGACCGGCGGCAGCGCGCGGGTGAGCTCGAGCCGGACGGTGTCCGGCCGCCCCGGTTCGAGGTGCACTTTACGCACCTCGCTCACGAGGTTCCCGGGGGACCGGTTGAACTGCTGTCCCTCCCACTGGTCGTCGTGCAGCCACAAGGTGTGCCCATCGGCCCGGTGGAACTCCGAGTAGACGTTGAGCAGGCCCTGCACGTAGTAGTCCCCCGCGGGGATTTCCCTGAGGCTCGCCAACGGGTACCCGAGCGTCGTGCCGTCGATTACGCCGGGCGTACCGGCCGGGAGCGCCGTTACGTCGACGCCGAAGAACGGGGTGCAGTCGCTCTCGTGCCGTACCTGCAGGCGGGGCTCTACGTCGTCGCTGCGGCTCACGAAGACGTACATGCGGCCGGTGACCGGCGCGGCCTGGAGTGCCCGTGATACCGTGATCTCTACGCGTGTGCCTTGGGCCCCTGAGCGGGAAGCGCATACGACGGTGACGCAGAACGTGAGCGTAGCGAGGCGCAACGGAGCAGTCCTGAAAGGGGGCGCGCTAGAGTGACCTCAGAAGCGCTGGTTAGCAAGGCGTGGGAAAGAAAGAGGGCGGCGTCTGCCGCCCCCCTCCTCCGAAACAAACCGATCCGCCTACAGCGGACCAGTCGACTCTAGCTGCGTGCGGCGATCTTGTGGAAAGTCGAATTCGACACCTCAAAACTGGCGACCTCGGGCGTGCCCTCGACCACCTTCGCCAGACCCTTCAACACCTCGGGATACGTCTCGCGAGCATAGGCGTCCGCGCTCTCTTTGCGATCCCAGAGACTGATGGCAACGGCTTCCTTGCCGTTCTGGGCGACGAAGGTAATCTCGTCCGCGAACCCATTCCGCTTCCGAAGCAGGGGCAGGATGTCCTTTTCGAGCGTCTGCGTGAACTCACCCGCCGTGTTGGGCTTCAGCTGCATCGTAACATTGCGTGCGTACATGGAGCGACTCCTTAAGCAACCACCATGACCTTCGGCCACTGACTGACACTTCTCCACCTTGCACAAGGTACCCTGCTTTACTAGCTTTGTCAAGTTGTACATTGTCAATGATCAAACACTTCACCATTAGTTGTTAATGTGGGCGTTGGCGAGGAGACGTGCCGTGGACGTGCCCTTTGTGATTCGTCACCGTCTGGAAGAGCTCGGGTTGGAGCAGCGCGATCTCGCCCGCGCCGCCCGCGTGACCGAGTCGTACATCTCCCAATTGCTCACGCGACGCAAGGCGCCTCCCGCCCCGAATCGCACCGACATTTACGACCGGATGGACAGGTTCCTGCGACTGCCCAGCGGGGAGCTGGCTCGCCTGGCGGAGCTCCAGCGCAAGGAACAGCTGAAGCGGGAGCTGGGCGACGAGCCCGCGGCACTGCTCGGGGAGGTCCGCGAACTCATCTTGCGCAAGTGCAACCCCGACAAGGAAGGCCAGATCCGCGCGATCTTCGAGCAGCAGCCCCTGGGCGAGCTGGAACGGCTGATCACGGCGAAGGTCTTGGAAGTGGCGAAGCAGGTGGCCCGGCAGGAGCTGGACAACGAATACTGGGTCCGCATGATGGCGCAGCTCGGCGGCCGCAGCTACGAAGAGATGCGTGTGATCGTGCTCGAGTTCCTCGATACCGACATCTTCCATGTTTCGGCGGAGAACTGTGTGTCGTTCCTCGGTCCGTTGATCGAGTCGTGGGACATGGACCTCGCGACGTTCGCGCTGGACATCGTTTTGAACCGACGGGTGGCGGCCGGCCATGTGAAGCGCTTCGAGTTCGTCGAACGGGAATTCGACGAGCCCGGGAATGAGGAACCGGGGCTCACGGAGTTCCTACGCGACCACGCCCTCAGCGGCACGGCGACGGCCGAGGAGATCGCGTTGCTCAAGCGGCTGCGGTTCACGCACAAGCGGCCCACGCCGCTGTTTTACTACAGGGAGCTCCAGAGCCTGCGGGATCCTCTGCACTTTCGGACCGCTCCGCCACGAGAACCCCGCTAGGAACGTCCCAGGACGGCCCGCCCGATCCGCAGCACGATCGGCGCCACCTGCGCGGGGGTCCGGTCTGAGTCGGGGGGTGGCTGACAGGTCCCGCCGTCGCGGATATGTTCAGTCACTACCTCAGGAGCCGCCCCATGCCGACGTCTCGCCCCGGGGGAACCGCCGGGCGTGGCTGACCTGCGGACCGCGCTGCAGGATGCGCTCGGCCCGATCTACCGGGTCGAGCGTGAGGTGCGCCCGGTGGGCGCGTGCCGCATGTTCGTCGCGCTCGAAGCGGCGAGCGGACCGGCGCTGCTCGTGAAAGTGCTGCCGGGGGAGCTGTCGCTCGTCCTGGACACGGCGCTGCTCGAGCGCGAGCTGTTGATGCTCGCCGAGCGCCTGAGCGCCCCGCCGCTGGTGCCTCCCCGCGGGTCCGGGCGCGCCGGCGCGTTCGTGTATCACTCGCGTGCGTTCGTGGAAGGCACGACGTTGCGCGCCTGGCTGGCGCGCAACGGCGAGCTGCCGCTGCGTCGCGCGGTCGACATCCTGCGCGACGTCCTCACCGCGCTGGCCCACGCACACGCCGCGCACATCGCCCACGGCGACCTGAAGCCCGAAAACGTCCTGCTCACCGAGGGCCACACCCTGGTGGCCGACACGGGAATCGTGGGTGCCGTGGAGCGCTCCCTGCCCCGCGGCGCGCCCGGGGTGGCTGCCGGGGCGCTGTGCGCCGCCACGTACGTGGCGCCCGAGCGGCGCGCCCCCGGGGGGAAGAACGGCGCGGCGGCGGCGACGCCGGCCGACGACATGTTCGCCGTCGGGGTGCTGGTGCACGAGATGCTGACGGGGCGCCCGCCGACCCCGGAATCGGAGCCGCTCGAGGAGGTGCGCTCGGTGCCCCCGTGGCTCGCCGAGCTGGAGCGGCGCTGCCTTGCGGCCGACCCGGCCGGCCGCTGGGCCGATGGTGGCGCGGCGCTCGCTGCGATGAGCTGACCGCTGCGGCTCACCCGCTCGCGCCGGAGTAGCGCTTGAGCGCGCTGCGCCACAGCAGGCGGGTCAGTGCGAACACAACTCCCGCCACGGCGGCGGCGACGAGCGCGAACCCGGGCTCGAGTCTCCCCGTGAGGGCGGACGCCGGAATCGTCGTGGTCCAGGCGATCGGGATGAGGTACACGAAAACGAATCGCAGCACGCCCGGATAGGCCGACACCGGATAGCGCGCGCCCTCATACAGCGCGTCGAACAACACCGAGAGGTTCTCCACCGACACGAACCAGAAGGCCAGGCTCATCAGCGCCACCCACAGCGCGTACACGACGACGACCGCGGCCGCCAGGGCCAAGGCGAACGCCGCGAGTTGGACGAACGAGGGTACCCGGCCGAGGCGGTACAGCGCGTACCCCGCGAGCGTGAGCCCGAGCACCACGTCGGTGAATCGCCACACGTCGAGGCGGCGGAACGAGACGAACCCCTGCGCGTCCACCGGCTTCGCGAGCACGAGATCGAGGCCGCCGCTCTTCACCTCTCCCGCGAGCCGACCGATGCCCGGTCGCAGCACGGCTTCGATGACGCCGGTGAGCGTGTTGAACACACCCAGCAGGACGACGACCTCCCAATAATCCCAGTCTCCCAGGCGTGTGGTGTGCCGGAAAAACACCGCCAACGTGAGCAGCGCCGTGACGATCCAGAACAGCGTGCCGAGCAGGCTCGCCACGAAGTTGGCGCGATACTGGAGCTCTTCGGCGACGTTAATGCGCCAGAGGGCCCTGAGAACGCGGAACGCGGCAGTGGGAACGCGGAACATCATCCGCCCACCGCGCCATAGCGTCGCAAGCCACGGGTCCACGTCAGCCGATATGCACCCACCCACACCGCGAGCCACACGGCCTGCCCGACGAATCCCTGCACGACCGCCGCGCCGTGTACGGCACCCGTGAGCAGGTCCACGGGGAACGCCAGCATGTAGGGGAACCAGAAAAACCCCGCCACCCGCGCCACGGCGGGCGGGAGCAGGGCGAGCGGCGCGAGCCGTCCGGAGAGGAACAGCGAGATGCCGGCGTGCAGCTCCATGATGGCCGTGGCGCGCGTCGTCCAAAACGCGAGCAGACCGGTGGCGAAGCTGATGAAGAACCGCATCGCCGCCGCGAGCAGCACCGCCGCGGCGGCGAGCGCCCACTGACCCGCTCCGAACGGCAGCCGCACGGCGGGCCACGCCGCCGCGACGATCAACCACACGACGAGGATCATGCCGGCGGTACGCGCCTTGTAGGCGATGTTCTCCGCCACCGCCTCGTGTGCCGGGTGAATCGGGCGCGCCAGCCGGAAGTTCAGCTCGCCCTCGCGAATCCAGGAGTCGAGGTACCACGAGTCCCAGGCGATGGTGAGCTGGTTCACGAGCATCAGGGCGAAGAAGTAGCGCGCGAAATCGGCGCGGGCATACCCCTGCACGGGGCCGTCCGCCGCGATCGCCCACCAGATGCCGAGCGCGACGGCCGGCTCGGTCACGCCCCAGAGCAGCCACAGCACGATGGATGCCCGGTACTGCAGGTCCTGCAGCCACGCGACGCGCAGCAACGCGCCGTAGCGCCGCAGCCACTCCCACCGCACGAGCCGGCTCACGCGTCGTCCTGTCCCACACCGTGCGCGAACGCCTGGCGGATCACGTCCTCGATGGGCGGGTCCTCGATCGACAGGTCGGCCACCGGTAGCGCCGCCAGCAGCCGGGCGCTGGTCGCGGCCGCCTCCTCGCGCCGCACCTCGAGCACCGCGTTGGGAAAGTGGAAGCTCTTGACGGTGCCGAACGTGGCGAGTGCCTCGGCCGTGACGCCGTCGCCCGGTCCGAGCACCAGCTCGATCCGCTTGATGCGCGCCATCCGCGTCACCAGGGCATCGAGGGCGCCGTCGTACAGGAGGCGCCCGCGGTTGATGATGAGGACGCGCGACGCGAGCGCCGTCACGTCCTGCATGTAGTGTGACGTGAGGAGCACGGTGGCGCCGTGCCGCTCCCGATATTGCGACAGGAAGCGGCGGATTGCCTCCTGGGCGGTGACGTCGAGGCCCAACGTGGGCTCGTCGAGGAACAAGAGCGGCGGGTGGTGCAGCAGTGCGGCGGCGAGCTCGCATTTCATGCGCTCGCCCAGCGACAGCTGGCGCACCGGCTTGTCGAGCACGTCGCGGAGCTCGAGCAGATCGACCAGCTCCACGAGCCGCTCCCGGTACGCGGGTTCGGCGATGTCGTAAATGGCCCGGTTCAACAGGAACGTCTCTTCCGGTGGCAGGTCCCACACGAGCTGCTGCCGGTTGCCGAGCACGAGCGCGATGCGTCGCTTGAAGTCGCGTCCCCCGGTCCAAGGCACGAAGCCCGCTACCTCGACTCGACCGGTCGTCGGATAGAGCAGCCCGGTGAGCATCTTGAGCGTAGTCGTCTTGCCCGCGCCGTTGGGCCCGAGGAACGCCACGATTTCTCCGGGCTCGATCCGGAAGGTCACGTCGCGCACCGCGTGAACGTCGCGATAGCGGGGGCGCAGCAGCGCCGCGAGCGCGCCCTTCAACCCGGGGTCGCGCACTTTGACGCGGAACGTCTTGCTGAGCCGCTCGGCCGTTACGATCGTTGGCATGTGTGGTGGGGAATTTAGCCGGAGGCTGGCCGTCGGGGCGCGCCGGAAGCACATTAGAGCTCCGTGACGCCTTCTCGCCTTTTCGCCGATCGCCGACACGGCGTGGACAGACGCTCCGCGCCACGGCGACGGGCGTTGGCGCCGTCCCCGCTCGAGCGCCGCCGCGTGGTGGACCGCCGATGGGGCGCGGAGCGACGCAGCACGCTCGAGCGCCGCGGGCGCGCGGTCCGACTTCCCGCGGACGAATCCCCGGCCGAGCATCTCCGCAATGCACTCCAGGTGCTGGCGCCCATGCGCGCCGCGGGTGATGCGGATGTTGGGGCGGCGCTGGCGCGGCTGCGGCGCGCTCTGGAGCTGCTGGAGCGGCATCGCGAGCGGTGACCGGGCTCTCGATCCCGGCCGGGCGTCCGCTCTACGAAAAACGGGGCCTCAGGCCGACGAATGAGATGCGGTACGCGAGGGACGTGTGAGGCCAACACCCCGGGCGTACGAGCCATCGGATGCGAGGCTCCAGGCATCGGGGTCGGCGAGCTCGCGCTCGAGCATCCCGTCCAACCGGTCCCGTGCCGCGAGGTCGTCCACGGGTGTGACCACCTCGATGCGGCGGCGCAGATTGCGGGGCCGCCAATCGGCCGAGCCGATGTAATACTCCGGGGCTCCCCCGTTTTCGAAGTGATAGATGCGCGCGTGCTCGAGGAAGCGACCCAGCACGCTCACCACCTTGATCCGCTCGGACAGCCTCGGCACGCCCGGGCGCAGCATACACACCCCCCGCACCACGAGACGCACGTCCACGCCGGCCTGCGACGCGCGGTACAGCGCACCGATCACGCTGCAGTCGGCGAGGCCGTTGAGCTTGGCGCGGATGCGCCCGCCGCGCCCGGCGCGGGCGTGCTCCGCCTCGCGCGCGATGAGGGCGAGGAAACGGTCGAGCATGTTGGTCGGTGCGACGAGCAGCCGCCGGAACGCCGCCCGCGGGGCGCGCGCGGAGCCCGTGAGCTCGTTGAAGAGCGCGTGCAGATCGGCCGTGATCTCTTCATCCGCGGTGAACAGCCCCAGATCGGTGTACAGCCTGGCGGTGTCGGGGTTGTAGTTGCCGCTCCCCAGGTGGGCATAGCGCCGCGTGTGGCCGCCCGTCCGCCGGATGACGAGGGCGATCTTCGCGTGGGTCTTGAGCGTGGCGACGCCGGTGATGACGTGGATGCCCGCCGCCTCGAGGCTCTGCGCCCAGCCGATGTTCAGTTCCTCGTCGAACCGCGCCTTTAGCTCGACGAACACCGATACGTCCTTGCCGCGAGCGGCGGCGTGCCGCAGCGCGTCTCCCAGCGCCGACGGCCCGCCGGGCCGATACAGCGTGAGCTTGATGGCGGCGACGGCGGGATCGTCCGCCGCCTCGGCGATGAAGCGCTCGAAGCTGGCGGCGAACCCGTCGAACGGGTGGTGCACCAGGACGTCGCCCGAGTCGAGCGTGTCGAACACGCTGCGTCCGGCGGGAAATGGATCGCGGGGGGCGAGCGGGGGATAGTCGAGCTCCGGGCGGGGGTGCGCGCCGGCCAGCTCGGTGACGGCGCCGAGATGCACCGGCCCGTCCGCCGCGTAGACGTCCGACGGTCCGAGCGCGCTCGCGAGCTCGCTTTCCTCGAAGCGCAGCTCGCGCTGCAGCAGCTCACGCAGCGCCGGGGGCATCGCGCGCTCGACCTCGAGACGCACCACCGGACCCCACGGTCGCCGCCGCACCTCCTCGGCGACCGCCTGCACGAAGCTCGCCGCGCCGAGCTCGTCCAGCTGAATGTCCCCGCTGCGCGTCACGCGGAAGGCGTGTGCTTCCAGGATCTCGCGCCCGGGGAACAGCGTGCCCAGGTGAGCGCGCACCGCCGTCTCGAGCGCGACCACCCCGCCACCGTCCCCGCCCACGGCCAGGAACCGGGGCAGAGACGGCGGCAGCTCGACCGTCGCGAAGTGAGGCGGGCCGTCCGGCCCGTCCCGCAGCATGACCGCCAGGCTCAGGCGGCGGTCGGCGAGGTGGGGAAAGGCGTGTCCGGGGGCGCGGGTGAGCGCCTTGGGCGTGAGCAGCGGCGCCACGTCATCTGTGAAGCGGCGCGCCAGCGCGGCGCGCTCCCCCGGGTCGAGCGCCGTCCAGTCGCGGATGCGGATGCCCTGCGCGGCGAGCGGCCCCCCCACAAGGTCGTGAAAGCAGCGATACTGCCGCGCGATGAGCGGATGCAGGCGGATCGCGATGGCGTCGAGCTGCTCGGCCGGCGTGAGGCCGTCGGGAGAGCGCTCCACGACGCCGGCCGCCACCTGGTGCTGCAGCGAGCCGACGTCGACCATGAAGAACTGATCCAGGTTCGTGCTGACGATCGCGAGGAAGCGCAGCCGTGCGAGCAGCGGGACGCGGGGATCTTCGGCCAGCTCGAGCACCCGGACGTTGAACTCGAGCGAGGAGAGCAGCGCGTTGACGAAGTGGTCGGGCGTCTGCCGCGCGGCGTCGAGGGCCCGGGACGGCAGCACCGGCACGCGCAGCTCGCTCAAGGTGAGCCGGCTGGACTCGTCGGTCGTACCGCCGGCGAGGCCCGTCGGCTGCGCCGGCGCGAGTGGCGCCGCGGACCATTCCGGCACGAGCTCCGAGCGGGCCGCGACCGCCAAGGCCGAGAGCGTCGTCGGATCCCGTAACACGGGCGAGCCCACTCGCGCGACGACGTCCGCCGGCGTGAACCATTGCAGCCCGCCGGGCGGCGCCGCGGTGAGGTTGCGGCGCAGGCGCCGCACCAGCCACACCTCGACCGCGGGACGCCGGTCCGCCGCCCGGACCACGCCGATCAGACGGGTCTCACCTTCGATGTTCCCGAACAGGCGGCGCATGGCTCGGCGACATGCCTCCTCGCCGCCGCCCGGCTCGAGCGGCAGCTCGAGCGCGGCGCCGCTCCGCCACAGCGCCAGCCGCCCATGCGCGACCGCGAGCACGGCGATCTGGCGGGCTTGTTGGGTGGGGCCGTCCGCCGTAGCGAGCGCGAGGCGCAGCGTTCGGGCCCGCTCCGCCCAGTCGAGCGAGGAGCGCGCGAGGCCGTAGCGGCGCTCGAGCGAGCGGGCGAAGCGCCCCGCCGGGATCACGCACCAGGGGCGGTGGGTGATCGCCAGCTCGTAGAACACGGGCGGCGGATCGGTCCCGCGCACCGTCACCGTGTCGTACCCGACCTCGAACTGCGGCAGCGGCACGACCGGGAGGCGGGCGTCGCGCAGCTCGCGCTCGACCTCGAGCTCGCAGCCGAGCACCAGCCGCTCCGGGTCGACCAGCGCCCGCAGCCGACGCGCCGGCTCCGCGTCCCCGCGGAACGCCTCACGCGGCTCGAGCTCGACGACCGGGGCAACGTAGCGGACCGCGCCCACGTCGAGGGCGAGCGCGCGCCGATCGTCCAGATCGAAGCGCATGCGGCAGGTGATGCCGCGGCGGCGCAGGTCGCCGGCCGGCGTGTCGAAATACAGGTCCCGGTGAAACGTGCGCCGCGACGGTCCGGGGGTGAGGCCGAGCGGCAGTGGCGCGACGACCAGCTCGGCCAGGCGTGCGGCACTCGGCACGTCCCAGCGCGGCTCGGTCACGGCGGCCACGTCGTCACCGGCACACCAGTGTGAACTCGCGACGCGTGCGACCGGGGTCGTTGATGGTCTTGAAGAAGTCGTCGTAGTAATCGAGCGCCTGGGCGATCCGTTTCGGCTCGAGTCCCTCGGCGGCCATCCCGCGGTACAGCGCGTAGATCGCCTCCTTCTGGGCGTTGAAGCGAGCGAACAGGCTGGCGAGCTCCTCCGGCGAGCGGCACTCGCCGCGAAACAGGCGCTGGCGCACGTCGCGGATCCCGAGCCGCGAATCGGGCTGGGCGTACGGCGTCGAGATGACGCCGGACCAGTCGAAATCGTACGGCACCGGATACACCGTCTCGAGGGAATCACGAATGAGCACGATGTTGTGCAGCGCCGTCACGGCGAAGTCCGTGTTACCGATCATGTACTGGAACACCATCGCCAGCCCCGTCTGGTCGAAGTCGAGCTCGCCCTGGGTGACGCCCTTCTGCTCGAACACCTTCGTATTGTTGCGCCGCGCCATGCGGTCGTCGTCCTCGATGAAAAACGCGCGCCGCGTCTCGGGTGCGTGCTTGCCGGTCGCGTCCACATACGTGACGTGTGCCAGGCGCACCCGGAAGCTTCGATCGGTGAGCAGGTTGTAGGCGCGGTAGATGAGGGACTCTTCCAGCAGGTAGTTCGCGTACCCTTGGCCGCCCCGACACTGCACGGCGAGCTTGAGGCTCCCCTGGTGAGCGAAGGTGGTGTGCGCCGCCTGCTCGCGGTTAAAGACGATCTTGAGCGGTGGATACTGGCACCGGGCCAGCCGGAAGTGGCCGCGGGTGTGCAGCTGCACGTCCAGCACCACGGAATCGCCCGCCGCCGTGGTGTAGGAGAGCACACCGGGGTGGTTCGGCTTATCGTTGCCGCGATTCTTGTTGATGGCCCCGAAGTCGGCTTTCAGGGTGAGCTCGAGTGGCTCGCTCGCTTCGAACAGGCGGTCCCGGGCGCGGCTGGGCGCGGAGTCGGCCGGTGTCTGGCTTGCCGACAGACCCGTGGCGATGCACACGCCCACCAGGGCAGTGAGCGCAGCGCCGCAGGTGCGCGTCACCCGGTCGAAGCTCACCGAGCAAGTTTACGGGCCGCGCGCGAGACTCGCCAGCGGCGGCCCAGGCCGGCAGTTTAGTCATCCTTTCCGAGGGGTGGAGCGGCGGACATGAGGTGGATCGGGGGTGTGGCGGGCGTGGTGGTGCTCGCCGTGGTGCTGTGGGATGCGTTCGAGACCATCATCCTGCCGCGTCGGGTGAGCGGGCGGATCCGCCTCACCAAGCTGTTCTACCGGTACACTTGGGCACCGTGGCGCGCCACCGCGCGGCTGCTCACGGGCCGGCGCCGGGAGGCGTTTCTTTCCTTTTACGGGCCGCTCTCGCTCATCGCGCTGCTCGCCCTGTGGGCGGCGGGCAGCGTCGTCTCGTTCGGGCTGTTGCAATGGGCCGCGGGCTCGGCGATGACGGTGGCGGGCGGAGGCGGCACCGGGTTTTGGTCGGATGTGTACATGAGCGGTACGACGTTCTTCACGCTCGGCCTCGGAGACGTAGTGCCCCGCAGCGCGTTCGCCAAGACCATCACCGTCGTCGAGGCGGGAACCGGATTCGCGTTCCTCGCCGCGGTGATCGGATACTTTCCGGTGATCTATCAGGCGTTCTCCCGGCGCGAGGTCGCCATCTCCCTGCTCGACGCGCGCGCCGGCTCGCCGCCCAGCGCGGGGGAGCTCCTGTGGCGACACCGGGCGGATCCGCGCGCCGCGGCCCTGGTCGAGCTTCTCAAGGAGTGGGAGCGCTGGGCCGCCGACGTGCTCGAGAGCCACCTGTCCTATCCACCGCTCGGCTACTTCCGGTCGCAGCACTACAACGAGTCGTGGGTGGCGGCCCTCACGACCATCCTGGACGCGAGCGCGCTCGTGATCGTGGGGCTCGAGGGGTGGTGCGTGCGTCAGGCGGAGCTGACGTTCGCCATGGCGCGCCACGCGGTCGTCGACCTGGCGCAGGTGTATAGCACGCCCCCGCGGCGGCCGGAGGAGCGGTTGGCGGCGGCACAGCTGGCGCGGCTACGCGATCGGCTCGCGGGCGGCGGCCTGGTGCTCAGGGCCCGGGCCGACTTCGAGGAGCGGCTCACCGACCTGCGCCGCATGTACGAGCCCTATGTCGAGGCCCTCTCCGGTCACCTCGCGCTGCCCCTGCCGCCCTGGGTGCGCGAGCGCGACCGGCCCGACAACTGGCAGACGAGCGCGTGGGACCGCGTGGTGCAGCTGCCCTCCTCACCGCCCGGGCGGGAGGACGAGCACTTCTCTGGATGACCTACGGAGACGTGCTGCCCAGGCGCACGCCGACCTCGTCGAGGTGATTGAGCAGGTCGGCGGGGTCCTGATACACCCGATACGCGCCGGCCCGCTCGAGCTCTTCTTCGCCATACCCGCCGGACAACAGCCCCACGCCGATCGCACGCGCGCGACGCGCCGCCAGGAGGTCCCACACGCTGTCCCCGACCACGATCGACTCGTCGATCGGCACGCCGAGCCGCTCGGCCCCGGCGAGGAACAGATCGGGGTCGGGCTTCGCGTGCTCCACCTGGTCGCGGGTCACGATCGGGACGCCGGCGGGGATGGCCAGCATGTCGAGGTTGGGCTTGGCGCTCTCCATCCGACCGCTCGTCCCGATCGCCCACGGGACGCCCGCCTGCGTGAGATAGGCGAGGAGCTCCCGTGCGCCGGGGAGGGGACGCACCTGCGACACCTGGCGCGCGTAGGCCTCGCCATGGACGCGACGGATCTGCGCCGCCTGTTCCGGCTTCAAGTCGCGTCCCGTCTCGCGGAGCAGGGCGTTGACGAACAAGCCGCCGCTCATGCCCATGCGGCGGTGGATGCGCCACACGGAGAGCTCGATCCCCACGCTCTCCAACGCCTCGCGCCACGCGAGCACGTGCTGGTACACGCTGTCGATGAGCGTGCCGTCGAGATCGAAGAGGAACGCGGGGCCGGATGGCATCGCCCTTCAATCTAGCCGGGAGCCGGCTTGGGGAAGGTCACGCCGTGCGGCGTGCGAGCTTCGCTTCCGCGCTCCCTTCGCGAGTCAGGTCCCGTGGCCCGAGCTGGACGCCGACCTTTTGCAGAAACTCGTTGGGGGGCGTCCCGCCGGCGAACACCCACACGTAGTCGTTCGGGATCTCCCGCACCTGGCCGGCGATCTCCAGCAACACGGACTTCTCCCGAATCTCCACCGGCTGCGAATTGAAGATCACCTTTAACCTGCCGGACTTGGTGTACTCCGGCAGGCGCTGGCCTCGACGGCTACGACCAGATGTTCACGGGTCTGAGCTTCCGGTTCTGACGCACGTTTCTCCGTGACGTCTTTCCGTGATGCCGCTTTGCTACGCCATTGCTATTTCAAGAGCATGTCATGCGGCCGTGCCTGCCCAGTCGGCAGGTGCTCGAAGTCCACGTCGAACTTCGGGTCGAACGTCATCCCCGTGGGCCCGACGTTCAGGAGGCGCACTCGGTAGGGCACCTTGCCGTCGAGGTTCGAGAGCAGCGAGTTGCTCACGTACAGGCGCTTGTTGTCGGGCGTGAGCTTCATCATCTGTGCCTGGGGGAAGGCCACGGTGCTCACGAGCTTGGGGTGCATTTGGTCGGCGATGTCGTACTGCTGCACAGCGCCGCCACCGAACAGGGACACGAACAGGAACTTGTTGTCGTAGGAGATCCGCATGTCCGCCGGGATCGCGTTGTCGGCCAGCTTGATCACGCGCGTGAACGCGAGCTTGCCGTCCGTTCCCACTTCCCAGTGCCACACGCTGTTGCCGAAGGCGCAGTTGATGAAGCCGCCGCGCGCCGCGGCGCCGTGCAGCCAGCGCACCTCGAGCGGGGCTTTGTCGAGATGCTCGGTCTGGAGGATTTTACCGGTCTTGTAGTCCCAGGCCACCACTTCGTCGCCCACCTGGTCCATCGGCGTGTTGCCGGCCTTGACCGCGTGCGGGTGCGCCCAGCTCGACGTGAGGATGAGGTTCAGCTCCGGCTTGATGCCCACGTCGTACATGTACTTCGGCGCCGGGAGCGCCTTCACGAAGTTGCCGTCGTTGTCGAGCTGGACCAGCGCCCCAGGCGCGCCGCCGTCCTTCGCGCCCAGCATCGCGATCATCACGCCGCCGGGCACGGCGTAGAACGTGTGCGGCCCCGAGAAGCCGGTGCTCGCCGCCAGGTCGGGCACCGTCTTGACGAGCTTGGGGTGCTTCGGGTCGGTTGCGACATCGTAGATGAACAGCCGGTTGGAGAACAGCCCACCGGCGAAGATGCGGTCGGCGTTGACGGTATACCCGAAGTGGTGCGCCTCGTTGGCGGGGGCGCTCGTGGGCGCCGTCGCGATGATGGTTCCGTAGGTCGACGACGTGGGGTTCGCGTCGATCACGGTGAGAAAGTCGGGATCGTTCTGATCGGCGTCGCTGGTCCAGACGTACAGCACGGACTCGTGCTGGTCGGGCCGGAGGCCGCGGACGAAGACCGATTCGTCTTCCGGGCCGCGGCGCGCGGTGAGCAGCCCGGCGGGCAGGGCGGCGGCGAGCAGCAGCATGGCGGTGCGGTTCACAGGCGGGTCCTCCGTGAAGATGGTTCGGCGTAGCTGCAACGCAGAAGGTAGCCGGGAGCCCCCGCCAGGCAAGACCCGCGCAGTCGCTAGATTACCCGAGGGGAGATCACATGAAACAATGGCTTGAAACGCGCGAGGTGCTCGATTTCCTGGCGGAGGCCCGCCGCGCCGGGCGGCCCGCCGTGCTGGCGACCGTCGTACGGGTACGGGGCTCGGCGTACCGGCACGAGGGCGCGAAGCTCGCCGTCGCGGGCGACGGCAGCAGCGCGGGAAACGTGAGCGGCGGCTGCCTCGAGCAGGACGTGCGCGAGGTGGCGCTGCAGGTGATCCGCAGCGGAGCGCCCGAGCTGCGGAGCTACTGCTCCAGTGCCGACGAAATCGCGGCCTGGGACCTGGGCGTGGGGTGCGAAGGACAAGTCGATGTCTATGTGGAGCCGGCGGAGGCGCGGCCGAAGGAGCGGGCACTCCTCGATGAACGGCGACCCTTCGTGGCTTGCGGTGTGATGCCGGGGAAAGGGGAAAGGGGAAAGGGGAAACGGCTGATCGTCACCCACGATGGCTCGGAGGGCGACCTCGGGTCGCCCGACCTGAACCGGGGTGCGAGCGCGCGTGCGCGCGAGCTGCTCGAGACCGGAGAATCCGGGATCCACGAGATTGCGGGCCGGTCGCTGTTCTTCGACGTCCTGCTGCCGCCGCCGCAGCTGGTGGTTCTGGGGGCGGGAGACGACGCCCGACCACTGGTCCGGTTCGCGGCCGACGTCGGATTCCGGGTCGTGGTGGTCGATCGGCGGCCGGGATTTCTCACCCGTGAGCGCTTCCCCGGTGCGGCGGCGCTGGTGCCGAGCGCGGGAGACGAGCTGGGTGAGGCGCTGGCCCTCGACGCAGAGTGCTATACGATCGTGATGAACCACAACTTCGCCGACGATCAGGCGTACCTGCGCGCGCTCTTGAAGGCGCCCGTGTCCTACATCGGCATGCTGGGCCCGCGCCAGCGCACCGATCGCATCCTCCGGAACCTCGCCGCGGAGGGCCCGGTGGACGAGGCTCGGGTGTACGGCCCCGTGGGCCTGGACATCGGGACCGACGGCGCCGAACAGGTGGCCCTGGCAGTGATCGCTGAGGTGCTCGCGGCGCGCTCCGGCCGGCGGGCCCGGTCGCTGCGGGAGCGCCTTGCCCCCATCCATGCCCCGACCGACTGAGCCGCTGCGCGTGGCCGGCGTCGTGCTCGCCGCCGGTGCCTCGCGCCGCATGGGCCGGAACAAGATGCTGCTCGAGCTCGAGGGCGAGCCGCTGGTGCGGCGCGCGGCCCGTCGGGCGCTCGCGGCCGGACTGTCGCCCGTCGTGGTGGTGCTCGGCCACGAGGCGGACCGGACGCGCGCCGCCCTCGCGGGGCTCCCCGTGGAGATCGCGCTCAATCCCGAGTTCACGGGCCCGACCAGTACATCGCTTCACGCCGCCCTCGACCTGATGCATGAAGACGTGGATGCGGCCGTGGTGCTGCTGGCCGACATGGTGCACGTGAGTGAAGCCGCACTGGCCGAGCTGGTTCGCCGGGCGCGCACGAGCGAGGCGCCGCTCGTCGTGTCGCGCTACGGCGACGTCACCGCGCCCCCGCTGTTGTTTCGACGCGCGCTGTTCGGCGAGCTGCTGGCGTGGACCGGGGAGGGGTGCGGCAAAGCGGTGGTGCAGGCGCACAAACACCAGGCGCTGTACGTCGACCGGCCGGCCGCGGTGCCGGCGCAGCGCGATGCCGTCCTCGGGCCCTCGCTCCGGAGCATCCGAGGGAATAAAGCTGACCGGCGCGCCCGCATGTGCTGCTCCGTGGCTCGGCATGGGGCTCACTCCCTCTCAGAACAGGTCCAGCTGATCCGCCACCAAGCTCCTCAATTTCTCCAACAGCTTCACCATCGCCCATGTGTCGCGCTCGCAATAGCGCAGCAAGTCCTCTCGCAGCGCCGCCCGCTCGCCCGCCGGCAGCTCGGCGCCCCGGAGCATCAGACGCTGCAGCTCGACCGTCGCGACCTCGCCGTCTTGCACTCTTAGGTCCGAGTAGGACAGCCCCGGCACCAGGGCCGGCAGTGTCTTCTTGAGGCTGAACCCGCCCCCGAAATCAGGGTGGTACACGTGATTGCGAATTGTGGGCAGCAGGTCGACCAGCCGCCGCTCGATGCGCTCGAGCTCCTTGGCCAGGCGCGGCACCACCTCGCGCAGCTGGCGGATACACTCCCGCTCGAAACTCGCGTAATACGCCACGATCTTCCTCGCTCCAGCGCACGCCTCCACCAGCGCTTCCGCCAGCGCGGGCCGCGGATCGTCCGGCCCTCCGGCGATCCACTGATGATGGGCGAAGCCGCCACCCCGCTCCTCTGCGTGCACGCTGAATTGCACCGGCACCTGCTGCCACGGTCGGCACCCGGGCCAGCGTGGGATCGCGAGGCTCACCGTTTCGAAATCGAGGAACGCGAGCGGCGACCCGAACTGGGCGAGGGCCTTCGTGAGCGTGGGCTCTACGACCATGCGCCCGCTCTGGACGGCCTTCACCTGGCGCGCGTGGATCACGGAGAGCTCCAGGTCCGACGGCAGGTCGTAGATCGTCGCAAACCCATCGGCTTCGAGCTCGAGGGCCCGCTTCCGATCGATGCGGTACAGGCGGCTCACGTGATGATCGGGCGTCTTGGGCCAGCAGCGCTCGATGAACGGGCAGTCGTACGGCCGGGTGCAGTGCTCCCCGATGGGGACGTCCGGCAGCGCTCCCGCGAGCATCGCCCGCTGCGCCGCGAGCTCGTCCGGCACACCGATCAGCGCCCCTTCCACCAGCGCGGTGACGTCTTCGCGTATGAAGAGATTGGACAGATCGGGGTAGCGGCATTGCGGGTTGAGATGCATCACCTCGGCGCGCTCCACGGCGAGGCCCGCGCGCCGCAGCACATGCACCTGGACCGCCGCATCGGGAAGGTGCTCCGGCTTGTAGCTGTTGGACGCCTTCACCTCGATCACGCCGTAGCCCCGGGGCGTGCGCTCCAGAATGTCGACCCCCACGTAGGTGTCGTCCGCCAGAAACCAGGCTTCGTAAACGGCGGGCGCCTCGTGTTTCAGAGCCTCGCGCGTGGCCGCCACCATGTTGTCGTGTTGATAGAACGGGAGATCGATCAGCTCGCCCCCGGGCACGTGCTGCCGGGCGCGCTCACCCACGTCGTGCCCTTGGGCGAACAGGTTCTGCTGCCCCGGGGACGGCGCCAGCTCCGGTGCCTCGGGCTCGTGCACCCGCCACCACAGCTGTTTGTGACACTGGAGCCCCGAGAGATAGCGCGACTTGGAGAGGCGCGCGGGTTGCGACGGCATGATTGAACAGTAACCGATAACTCGCTACCGGACGTGTACTTCCCCCCTGGTGTGACGCGGGCCGCTTGACCCGTGCCGGGTCGCTCCGTATAGAGGAGCCCGGACCTGCGGAGGAACGATGTCGCTACGCGTAGTGCTGGCCGACGACCACCTCGTGCTCCGGCAAGGCGTGCGCGCCCTGCTCGAGCGCCACGGCCTCGAGGTGGTGGCCGAGGCGTCCGACGGCAGGGCGGCGATCGAGGTCGCACGCGAGCTCGAGCCGGACGTCGCGGTGCTCGACATCATGATGCCGCTGCTCAACGGCATCGATGCTGCGCGCCAGATCGTCGAGGCGTGCCCCCACACGCAGGTCGTCATGCTGACGGCGCTCGAGCAGGAGCGCCTGGTGACGGACGCGGTCCGGGCGGGCGTACGCGGGTTCGTGCTCAAGACACAGGCGGGAGAAGACCTCGCCCAGGCCATCGAGCAAGTGTCGCGCGGCGGGTTCTACGTCGGGGCGGGCGTGTCGCAGGCCGTCGTGGAGGCCTGCCGCGCCGCCGCCGCCGCGGACCACGGCCGGCTGACCTCCCGGGAGCGCCAGGTCGTGCAGCTCGTGGCCGAGGGGAAGTCGACGAAACAGGTCGCCGCGCTGCTCGCGATCACCCCCAAGACGGCCGAGTTCCACCGCGCGCGCGTGATGAAGAAACTGAACCTGCACGACGTCGCCGGTCTGGTGCGGTATGCGATCCGCGAGGGTCTCATCCAGCCTTGACGCCCCCGGGTCTTCTCCCCGCCTGATCTAGGGTTTCGCCCGGTTTCTCCCCAGGGCCCCGGCGGCCACATTTTGGAGCACACGGCAGCACGGGGCGCCCTAGGGTGTAACGCACGCCTCATTTCGAAAGCACGAGCTTGCCTCAGCGCGCGCCTTTCATCCGCATACCTGTTGTCCTCGTCGCCCACACCGGCACGTGGCTCACGCGGGCGCTCGACAGCATGCTCGCCCCGCTGGGATACAGGGTCCTCGCCGTGACGAGCGGGCGCGAGCTGCTGGAGCAGGCAGCGGACATGCGGCCCGACGTGGTCCTCATGGACGCGAACCTTCAGGACCTGGACAGCATCGTCGTGTGCCGCAAGCTGCGGCAGCTCCGGGCGGTGTCGTGGCATACACCCGTCATCATGATCACCTCGACTCCGGCGACCAAGCAGCAGCGGCTCGCGGCCCTCGAGGCCGGGGCGTGGGACTACCTGAGCCTCGGGCTCAACGCGGAGGAGCTGCTGCTGAAGGTCGACGCGTTCACTCGCGTCAAGCTCGAAACCGACCACCTGTTGGAAGAGGATACGGAGCCGGCGAGCGGCCTGTACACGAAACGGGGACTCGAGCGACGCGCGCGCGAGCTGGTCTCCGACGCGTTTCGCCGGCATGCGCCGCTCGCCTGCGTGGCGTTGTCCGTGGAGCCAGACGCGGCCCGGGCCCCGTCGGGGGCCGCGGCAGCTTCGCCCGGCGTCGTCGATTTCGCCTCGCGGGTGCTCCAGGCGAGCGGGCGTGCCTCGGACGCCATCGGGCGTGCCGCCGCCGGCGAATTCCTGGTGCTCGCTCCCTCCACCGCTCCCGCTGGAGCCGAGCAGATGGCCCGCCGGCTGTCGCGCGTCATCGAGGGTGCCGCCGCCAGACCCGCCGGTCTGCCGCCCCTGCGGGTGCGCGCGGGGTTCGAGGCGGTCGGGGATCTGCACGAGACGCCGCTCGACCCCGCCAGCCTGCTCGCGCACGCCAGCACGGCACTGCTCCGGGCCCGTGCCACCGATAACGGGTCGCGGATTCAGCGCTACGAAGCGTAGGCGATTGCTGCTAAGGCACGGCCAGCGTGACCTGCACGACGGTCTCGCCCCAGTGCAGGTTCAGGAGAGCCCGCTCCGCGTCTGCGGCGGGAAAGTAGAACGCCAGTGCTTCCATGAACGGTCCCGCCTGCGGCTTCACGGTGATACGGAGCGCGTCCTGTACCGGACCGGGGTAGGGGATGTGAAAGACGTCCGCCGCCTTGCTGAAGATCAGCGTCCACTCAGCGGGGCCGGGAACCGCCCAGATGCTGTACTTGCCGGCGGCGAGTCGCTGACCCGCGACCAGCGCATCTTTGGTGATGGCGATGGTCGTGGCCTCGTCGGCGCCCGGACACCACACCTTGCCCCAGGGCACCAGCTCGCCGAACAGCTTGCGGCCGCGTGCGCGCGGCCGGTTGTAGACGATGGTCACTTCGGTCGCGCCGATCGCCTGCATCACCGTCGCGTGCTGACTCCAGCGGACCTGGGCGTGGAGCGCCGCCCAGGGGAGCGCGAGTAACAGCGCGAGCCGTCGGATCATCGGCGGACGAGGTCGATCAGCGCCGCGACCGCGGCATCGAGCTCGTCTTCCGTGTTGTAGTAGTGGGGTGAGAAGCGGAGCACCGTGGCCGCGCGCTTGTCGTCCATGTCGAGCACACCCGACTTGCGGTCGGCCGAGCTGGTGTTGATGCCGCGCTCGCGGAGACGGAGCTCGAGCTCGGCGGCGTCCCGACCCCGGACGTCGAGCGTGACGATGGCGCACCGTTCCGGGCCGCGGTCGAGCACCCGCCCCTCGGGCACAGCGTCGAGTCGCTCGCGCAGCCGCGCCGCGAGCCGCCAGGCCCGCTCGTGCCCCAGCCGCCCGGCCGCGAGCGCGTAGCGGGCGGCGGCGCCGAGGCCGACGATGAGGGCGTAGGCGAACTCCCAGTTCTCGAAGCGACGCGCGCCGTCCGACAGGCGGAACGCGTCGGGGTCGATCCAGTCGGCGCCGCGCATGTCGAGGAACAGCGGGAACGCCCCGCGCTCGAGCATCCGGTCGGACACGTACAGGAACCCGATGCCGCGCGGGTCCCGCAGGAACTTGCGCCCCGTGGCGGCGAGGAAGTCGCACCGCAGCGCGTTCACGTCGATCGCCATCTGTCCTACCGTCTGACAGGCGTCGACCAGGTACGGCACACCCAGCTCGGCACAGACCTCGCCAACGGCACGTGCATCCTGCACCAGCCCCGAATTGGTCGGCACCCACGACAGGGCGACCAGCCGGGTGCGTGGATCACGCGCCAGGCGGCGGACACTCTCCGGGTCGACGCCGCCCTGGGGGAGATCGTCGGCGCGCACGGTTTGGACGCCGGTGCGTTGCGCCAGGGACAGGTACATCAGCTGATTCGACGGGTAGTCGGTGCGGGTGGTGACGATACGGTCGCCGGGGCGGAAGTCGAACGCGGAGAGGGCCTGGGAGAACGCGACGGTCGCGTTCTCGACGAGCGCGATGTTCCTGGGCGCCGCGCCGACGAGCTGCGCCACGAGGGCGTACGTCTCGCGCACGCGGGGTTCCGCTTCGTCGGCCGCCTCGTACCCGCCGATCGCCGCCTCCCGCGCCAGGTGCTGCATGAGCGCGTCGAGCACGGGGCGAGGCATGAGCCCCGCGCCAGCGTTATTCAGGTGGATGCGATCCCGGCATCCGGGCGTGTCGCGACGCCAGCGGTCGAGCTCTACGGGGGCGGAGGTCAGTGTGTGCGTGACCATCGATGAGAAAACAGGCCCCTACGAACCCCGGGCGCAAGCCCGGGCATCACCCCACCAGGTGCCTTACCACAAACCACACATTCGCCGGTCGCTCGGCGAGCCGCCGCATGTACCACGGAAACCAGTGCGTCCCGTAGCTGATGAGCACGCGCACCGCCACGCCTTGCTGTGCGAGGGCGCGCTGCGCGGCGGCCCGGATGCCGTACAGCATATGCACCTCGTAGCCACCCGCCCCGTCGCCACCCGTGAGACCGAGCGCCAGCGCCCGGTCGGAGAGCCGCGCAACGAGGTCCAGGTCGTGCGTTCCGAACACCGCCCGCGCCCCGCCTCGCGCCGCAAGCTCGAGCAGGCGTCCGCCAAGCACGGCGTAGGCCGCATCCACGTCCCGCTTTCGCGGAAACGCCGCCGCCGGCGACTCGTTGTAGGCGCCCTTCACGAGGCGGATCGCCGGCGCGAGGGGCGAGAGCGTCTCCAGGTCGTCCGGAGTGCGACGCAGGTACGCCTGCAGGCACACGCCCACTCCCGGATGCGCGGCACGCGCGGCCTGATAGAGCTCGAGCGTGGCGTCGACGTAGCGTGACTCCTCCATGTCGATCCACAGGAAGGACCGGGCATCCGCCGCCCGCGCGGCGAGCGCGAGCAGATGCTGGAGGCACGCCTTGGGATTCAGCTCGAGGCCGAGGTGGGTGAGTTTGACCGAGATCTCGGCCGGCAGTTGGCGCAGCCGGATCTCATCGAATACGCGGAGATACTGATCGCGCACGCCGGCCGCTTCGTCGCGGCTCGTGACCTGCTCGCCCAGGTGCGTGAGCACGCTGCCGAGCCCCGCCTGCGCGAGGCCGGCCGCGGCGGCCAACGCGGCGGAGAGGTCCTCCCCCGGCATGAAGCGGCGTACGGCGCGGCCGAAGAAGGCGCGTTCCCGGAGGGTGCGGGCCAGCCAGGCGCTGCGCGAGGCGCGAAGCAGCAGGCGGCGGGCGAGGGACATGGGGGACGAAGCAATGGTGGTCGTCGGACAGCGCCGCGCCCGACGACCAGTGGGAACGCTCGGCGATCTAGACCGCCGGGGTCAGCCGGCCCGGGCCCAGCTCGGCGCTTCCAGCCGCCGATCGTTACCCGCGCGGCGTTCGGATCCGTCCCACGCCGTCGCCCCGACGAGCGCGAGCCGGCGGCGGTCCACCGTGCGGCGGCGATCGGCCGTGGCCCGCGCCAGCACCTCGCCGGTCACCACTTCCGGGGGCAGCGGTCGGAACGACGACCACTCGTCGCGGAACCACTCGCGCGACGCGCCCACGGCGGACTGGACGGCTTCCTCCGTCTCGAGCAGCGCCATCCAGGTGAGCACGTCGTTCCCCTCGTCCAGCAGATGCGAGGAAACGAAGCCCGGAATGCCCCGCAGGATGGGCAAGAACCCCTTCTCGGTGTAGCGTGCCGCCTGTGCTACCGTGCCCAGCCGCACGCGATACCGCCTGATCACACCATGCATGAGTCCCCCTCGCGTCAGTCGTACGTCGGCGTCTGGAACCTGTCGCAAATCCCGCGCCCTGCAGGTCGGCACCGGGTCAGGGCTCGGGGCGCCGGGCGCTTGCGGGGGAAAACAGGTCGTTGCGTGTGAGCTACAACAAAATCGTAAGGAACGGCCTACATGGGAAGGGTAGGGCCGGGGGAGCGATGTCCGTCACCCCCGGTCCGCCCGTCGGGTCAGCCTTCGACGATGATGAGGTATTTCGAGTTGGCCCAGAAGCGCGCCGTGTCCGAGATCTTGACGGCGTGCCCCGACAGCTTGCCGTCGTGGTCGGGCGGCGTTTCGAGGGCCGAGGTATCCTGGCGCGACACGATGCGGTATTCCTTGTCCGACTGCGGCAACGGCAGCTCGGTGAGGTGGCGCCGGTCGGCCTGGGTGAACTCGCCGGGATCGAGGTTGCGCGCGGGCACGAGCGTCTTGCCGCTCTTCCACAAGACGAACAGGAACCGAGCGCCGCCTTCCTCCTGAATGACGCCCTTGCGCTCGAGCTCGTCCTTGGTCCCCACCACGTAATAGACCGTGTTGGAGATCGTGGACATGTTCTCCAGCGTGTCCTTCAGGGCCAAGTTCTCCGCGGTGAGCGTCTCCACTTGCTGGTTGAGCGCGTCGATCGTCTCCTTCTGATTGTCGATCACGCCCTGGAGGTTTTGCATGGTCGCCGCCAGGTCGTTGCGCAGGCTGTCGGAGATCGTGGTGAGCTCTTTGATCCGCGTTTCGCTCTCCTTGAGACGGGGCTCGAGCTCACGCACCCGCGAGGTCACGTAGCGGATCTTCTGGATGAGCGTGTCGCGCGAGGCCCGCAGCGGCGACTCCGCCGAGATCTTGAGCTGCCGCGCCGGAACGTTGACCTTCGAGATCTCCCGGCTCACCTCGCTCACGAGACGCGTGTTCTCCGCCACCTCCTGCATGAGGCGATCACGCTCGCTCGACGCCTGCGACAGGCTGTCGATGCGCGCCTGCACCTCCGGTGACGGTCCCTGCTTGCAGCCCGCCGCGACGAGCAACGCGAGGGGAACCCACGCGCTGCGGGCCAGGAGACGGCTGGTGCGGATCATGTTTCAAACCTCCTCAACGTGACATGGCTCACTAAGTCTGATGCGGGAGTGCTACACCGGAAGGCTCGGTACGGTTCGCCGCGGACGTGTTCCCTCAATTACTATAGGCGCCCATCTTGGGGCACAACGATGGACATCACCGAGGCTTGGGCCACGCGTCCGGTGGTCCCCCCCGTCTACCTGCTCTCCCGCTGGCTGTTCCTTCGTCTGCTCGGCGCCGTCTACCTGATCGCCTTTGTGTCGCTGGCGGTGCAAGTCTCGGGCCTCCTCGGTGAACACGGCATCCTGCCCGCCGAGTCGTTCCTCGAGCGGGCGCATGCGCTGTACGGCAGCGCGGCCTACCGCCTCTTTCCCACCCTCTGCTGGTTCGGCGCGGGCGACGCCACGCTGAGACTGCTCGCGTGGGGCGGCGCCGCCCTCGCGGTCCTGCTCATCGCCGGCGTCGCGCCCGCCCCGGTTCTCCTGCTCCTTTGGATCTGCTATCTGTCGCTCAGCGTCGCCGGCCAGACCTTCCTCTGGTTCCAGTGGGACGGGCTGCTGCTCGAGACCGGGTTGCTGGCGGTGCTGTACGCGCCGGGCCGGCTCTCCCCCAGCCTAGTCCGGGACCGGGCGCCCTCGACCTGGATGCGCTGGCTCCTGTGGTGGCTGTTGTTCCGCCTCATGTTCCTCTCGGGTGTCACGAAGCTCGTGAGCGGTGATGCTGCGTGGCGCCATCTCACCGCGCTCGACTACCACTTCTGGACGCAGCCGCTCCCCACCTGGCCAGCCTGGTACGCCCAATGGACTCCCGTCTGGGTGCACCGGACCATGACACTCGTGATCCTCGCCATCGAGCTCCTCGTGCCATGGCTCATTTTCGTTCCCGAGCGGTTGCGCCGGGCGCGGTATGCCGCCTGCGCACTGCTCGTCCTGGGCCAGCTCGCGATCGCCCTCACGGGAAACTACGGCTTCTTCAACCTGCTCGCGATCGTGCTGTGCGTCCCGCTGCTCGACGACGCGGTCCTGGAGCGTGTGCTGCCGCTGCGGCTCGCGGCCACGGAGCCCGAGCCGCGGTGGCAGCGCCACGCGATCCGCGGACTGGCGCCCGTGCTCGCGCTGCTCTCGCTGCTCGCATTCGCCCGCGAGATCGTGCAGACGCTCCCGAATACGCGGGGAGGGCTCGACAATCCATTGCTCGGTGCCGTCGAGCCGTTGCGCTCGGTGAACGGGTACGGGTTGTTCCGCGTGATGACGACTGAGCGGGCCGAGATCGTCATCGAAGGCAGTCGCGACGGCGTGCAATGGAGCGAGTATGGCTTCCGCTGGAAGCCGGGCGATGTGCGCCGGCGACCGGCGTTCGTGGCGCCGCACATGCCGCGGCTCGATTGGCAGATGTGGTTCGCGGCGCTCAACCCCGAGGGGGCCCGGGACTGGCTCCTGCCGTTGCTGCGGCACGTGCTGGCAGGGACGCCCGAGGTGATCGCCCTGCTCGGCGACGACCCGTTTCCGGACGCCCCACCGCACTACGTGCGGCTCGTCTATTACCGCTACCATTTCAGCACGCCGCGCGAGCGGGCCACGAGCGGCGCGTGGTGGCAGCGGGAGCGCGTGGGCGACCTGACCAAGCCGCTCTCGCTGGGGGATCTTGCGACGCCCCGTTGACCTCGCCCCCACGCGGTTTATCTTCCCGCCTCTTGAAGAAGGGCATTCTGAAATGAAAGCCACCGACATTCGCCGCGGCCACGTCATCATGATCGACGGGCAGCCGTGCCGCGTGATGGACTTCACCCACCGCACTCCCGGCAACCTCCGGGCGTTCGTGCAGGTGCGGCTTCGCAACCTCGTCACGGGGAACACCTTCGATACGCGCCTCGCCGCCACCGACTTCGTGGACGAGGCGCCGCTCGAGACCAAGGAGTTCCAGGTCCTGTACCGCGACCAGGGCGGCGTGCACCTGATGGATACGACGAGCTACGAGCAGCACACCCTCGACGCCGAAGCCATCGGCGATAACGGCGACTGGCTGCAGCCCGAGATGCACATCCAGGTGGAGTGGCTGAATGGGCGACCCGTCGGGATCGAGCTGCCATCCGTGGTCGAGCTGACCGTCGTGCAGACGTCTCCCGTCATGCGGGGGGCCACGAAGACCGCGAGCACCAAGCCCGCCAAGCTCTCGAACGGCGTCACCATCCAGGTACCGGAGTTCATCAGCGAGGGCGAGAAGGTGCGGGTGGACCCGCGCGAGGGCGTGTATCTGGAACGCGCCAAGTAGGCCCCCGTCCCCCGCTCCCCCGTTCGGGTAGGCACGGCGCGGGGCGCACGCATAGATTCCATGAGAACCCAACCCCGGAGCCTCGCTCCGGGGTTCGTTTGTCCCCCAGGGGAAGGTCTATGCATCCGGCCGCACGACTCGATACGCTCGGTACCGAACAGGCCTATGTGGTGCTCGCCGCGGCGCGACGGCTCGAGGCCGCGGGGCACAAGGTCGTACACCTGGAGATCGGCGAGCCGGATATGCCGACGCCGCCGCATGTGGTGGAAGCGGGCGTGCGCGCGTTACGCGACGGCCTCACGCGCTACGCGTTGGCCGCAGGCGTCCCGGAGTTGCGCGAGGCGATCGCCCGCTCGCTCGCCGCGCGCGGCGTGCGCGCCGGGCCGGAGAACGTCGTCGTCACCCCCGGCGCGAAGCCGATGTTGTTCTGCACGGCGCTGGCGCTGATCGAGCCGGGCGCCGACGTGCTGACGCCCAACCCGGGTTTCCCGATCTACGAGTCGGTGGTGCGGTTCACGGGCGGGCGGCCCGTGTACTACCCGCTCGACGAGACGCGGGACTTCGCCCCGGACGTCGCGACGATCGCGCAGCGGATCACCCCCCGCACCCGCGTGCTGATCCTCAATCTGCCGCACAACCCCACCGGCGGCGTCGCCGCGACGCCCGATCTGGAAGCGCTCGCCGAGCTGGCGCTGAAGCACGACCTGTGGGTGATCTCGGACGAGGTGTACGGACAGATCCGCTACGACGGGCGGCGTGACAGCATCGCCGCCCTGCCGGGGATGTCGGAGCGGACGGTGATCGTGGACGGATTCTCCAAGGGTTATTCGATGACCGGGTGGCGGCTCGGGTTCGGCGTGATGCCCGCGGCGCTCACCGGGGCCATGACCACCCTGCTGATCAACAACGTGTCGTGCACGGCGACGTTCGTGCAATACGCGGGGCTGGCGGCGCTCACCGGTTCGCAGGAGCCGGTCGCCCGCATGGTAGCGGGGCTCAAGCTGAAGCGCGACCAGCTGGCGCGCGGCCTGAACGCGATCGAGGGCGTCCGCTGTGCCACTCCCGCGGGCGCCTTCTACTGCTTCCCCGACATCGGCGGCGTACTCGAGCGCACGGGGCTCACCTGCGAGGCGTTCGCACAGCGGCTGCTCGCCGAGCAGCACGTGGCGGTGCTCGCGGGGACGGCGTTCGGGCCGGGGGGCGCGGCGCACCTGCGGATGTGTTATGCCACCGAGCCGGCGGAGCTGGAGCGGGCGTTGGGCGCGCTGCGCCGCTTTGTGGGTGCCTTGACGCCGGCGGCGGCGGGGCTAACTTGAAGGGCGACAATCGAAATAGTCGTGGTGCTTTGCCGCGTATTGCCGCCACGTTAAACAAGGTGCTAAAAAGCGACCGCCCGCGGCATTTGTTGCCCGGGTTTTTTTGTTGAGGGGTCACGCATGACGCAGGCCTCCATCGCTTCGCCGCCGCTCACCGCGCGGCCGCTCCGCTGCCGCAGCTGCGGCGCCGAGAGCGCGCCCGCCCCCGCGGCCATCTGTGGGCAGTGCCTTGGCCCGCTCGATCCCGTATACGATCCGGAGCGCGCGCTCCCCGACCGCGAGACGATCGCCGGCCGGGCGCCCTCCCTGTGGCGCTACCGGGAGTGGCTGCCGTTCGATGGCGAGCCGACGCTGTCGCTCGACACGGGCTTCACGCCGCTCGTCGATGCCCCTGCGCTGGCGCGCCGACTCGGCGTGGGGCGGGTCTGGATCAAGAACGACACTGTGTCGCATCCGTCGCTCTCGTTCAAGGACCGGGTTGTCGCCGTCGCCATCAACGCGGCCGCCGCCTTCGGCCTCGACACGATCGGCTGCGCGTCGACCGGCAACCTCGCGAACGCCGTCGCCGCCCACGCGGCCCGCGCCGGGCTCACGGCCTGGATCTTCGTCCCCGAGGAGCTCGAAACGGCGAAGGTCGTCGGGACGAGCGTGTACGGGTCCCGCCTGGTGCGCGTGCGGGGGACGTACGACGACGTCAACCGGCTGTGCGCGCAGGTGGCGGACCGATTCGGCTGGGGAATCGTGAACGTCAACTTGCGCGCCTACTACGGCGAGGGCTCGAAGACCGTAGCCCACGAGATCGCGGAGCAGCTCGGCTGGCGTTTGCCCAGTGCCGTGGTGGCGCCGATGGCGGGCGGCTCGCTGCTCACCAAGCTCCGCAAAGGATTCGGCGAGTTCATCGCCGCAGGCCTCGTGGCGGAGAAGGTGCCCCGGCTGTACGGCGCCCAGGCGTCGGGCTGCGCCCCGATCGTGCGCCTGGTCGAGCGTGGCGGGGGCGAGCTCCAGCCGGAGCTGCCGCGCACCATCTGCCGCTCGCTCGCGATCGGCAACCCCGCGGACGGGGGATTCGCCGCGCGGGCAATTCGGGAGACGGGCGGCTGGGCCGCCGCCGTGAGCGACGCCGAGCTCGTGGACGGCATCCGCTGGCTCGCGCAAGACGCCGGGATCTTCGCGGAGACGGCGGGCGGCGTCACCGCCGCGGCCGCCCTGGCGCTCGCGCGGAGCGGCCGGCTCGGGCCCGAGGACGAGGTGGTCCTGTGCGTGACGGGGCACGGGCTGAAGACGCTCGAGGCGGTGCGCGACGCGCTCCCCGAGACGCCGGTGATCGCGCCCCGGCTGCGAGAGGTCGCCGCCCTGGTGCAGCAGTGATCAACCGGCATGACGTGGAGGAGCTGATATGGCGATCACGGTGAATCTGCCCTCGGTGCTCGCGGCCCACACGGGCGGGGCGCGCACCATCGAAGCCGCGGGCCGGACGCTGGGCGAGGCGGTCGCCGACGTGGCGGCCCGCTTCCCAGCGCTCGGGCCCCGGCTCCGGGACAAAGACGGCAAGCCCTACCCGTTCGTGAACTTCTACCTGAACGACGAGGACGTGCGCTTCCGTGGCGGCTTCGCGGCGCCGGTGCAGGACGGCGACGAGGTGACGGTCATCCCGGCGATCGCGGGGGGGTGAACTGTCTCCAGGCGTGGACGTCCCGATGAAGGCGATCCGGGTGCACGCGCCGGGCGGGCCTGAGGCGCTGCGCTACGAGGACGTGCCGCGGCCCACTCCCGGCCCAGGCCAGGTCCTCGTGAAGATCGAGGCCGCAGGCCTGAACTTCATCGACGTCTATCAGCGCAACGGGCACTACAAAGTCCCGGTGCCGTTCACCCTCGGACAGGAAGCGGCCGGCAACGTGGCCGCGGTTGGCCCCGGTGTTGCCGAGCCCAAAGTCGGGGACCGCGTCGCCTACATTACGATTCTCGGTACCTACGCGGAGTACGCGGTGGTGCCGGCCGACCGGGTCGTGGTGCTGCCGGACGGCGTGAGCACGAAGCAGGGCGCCGCGGCGATGCTCCAGGGTTTGACGGCGCACTACCTCGCGACGTCGACCTACCCCCTCAAGTCCGGGGACGCGTGTCTCGTGCACGCGGCCGCAGGGGGTGTGGGCCTGCTGTTGTGTCAGGTGGCGGCGCTTCGGGGCGCCCGCGTGGTGGGCACGGTCTCGACCCGCGAGAAGGCCGCGCTGGCGCGCGCGGCGGGCGCCGCCGACGTGATCCTGTACACGGAACAGGACTTCGAGGCGGAAGTGAAGCGGCTCCTGGGCGGCGCCGCCCTCCAGGTGATCTACGACTCCGTCGGCAAGACGACGTTCGAAAAGGGGCTGAACTGCCTGGCTCCCCGGGGCATGATGGTGCTGTACGGCCAGTCGAGCGGACCGGTGGGACCGTTCGACCCGCAGGTGCTGAACCAGAAAGGGTCGCTCTTCCTCACGCGCCCCACGCTGGCGCACCACATCCTCACACGCGCCGAGCTGGTCGCGCGGGCGGGGGAGGTGCTGGGCTGGATCGAGAGCGGCAAGCTGCAGGTGCGCATCGAGCGCGAGCTCCCACTCGCGCAGGCGGCGGAGGCGCACCGGCTACTCGAGGGACGCAAGACCACGGGGAAAGTGCTGCTGGTTCCTTGACCTCCAGGCGTGGAGAGACGTCCGTATGACGTTGCCCACCCGTCCGCTCGGCTCGAGCGGACTCGATATCACGACCGTCGGCTTCGGCGCGTGGGCGATCGGCGGCGGTGGCTGGGCGTTCGGCTGGGGCCCGCAGGACGATGCCGACTCACTCGCCACGATGGGTCGCGCACTCGAGCTGGGAATCAACTGGATCGATACCGCCGCGGTGTACGGTCTCGGCCACTCGGAGGAGGTGGTCGGTCGTCTGCTGCGGGAGCTGCCGGCCGGCGATCGACCGCTCGTGTTCACCAAGTGCGGCCTGGTGTGGGACGAGCGCAACCGCATGGCGGAAGCGCGGCGCGTGCTCCGACCCGATTCCATCCGGAAGGAGTGCGAGGCGTCGCTCCGCCGGCTCCGGATCGAGCAGATCGACCTCTATCAGTTCCATTGGCCCGACGAGACGGGGACGCCGGTAGAGGATTCGTGGCAGGCGATGGTGCGGCTCGTCGACGCAGGCAAAGTGCGGGCCGTGGGTGTGTCGAACTTCGCTGTCACACTGCTCGAGCGCTGCGAGGCGATCCGCCACGTGCATTCGCTGCAGCCGCCTTTTTCCTTGATCCGGCGGGAGGCCGCCGAACGCGAGATCCCCTGGTGCGCCGAGCACGGTACCGGGGTCATCGTCTACAGTCCGATGCAGTCGGGCCTGTTGACGGACACGTTCACGGACTCGCGCGTGGCGGCGCTCGCCGTGGACGACTGGCGCCGCCGCAGCCTCCAGTTCCAGCAGCCGGCCCTCGGCAGGAATCTCGCGCTGCGCGACGCGCTCGAGCCGATCGCGCGGCGGCACGGCGCTACCGTGTCGGCCGTCGCGGTGGCGTGGACGCTCGCGTGGCCCGGGGTGACGGGGGCGATCGTCGGCGCCCGCACGCCGTCGCAGGTGGACGGCTGGATCGGCGCCGCGACACTCGAGCTC
>QHTP01000364.1:1431-2733 GCA_003220855.1 Gemmatimonadota bacterium | reverse complement strand
AGGAAGTAGAGCAGGAACGCCCGCAGGCTCGATCGCTCGACAGCGGCCGCCGGTGCGTTCCCCGCGTCCATCGCGTCGCCGGGGTCCGGGGTCACCGTCGCGACCTCGCGGTCTTGCGCGCCGCGCCGCGTTTTGCGGGCCGCGTTCGACCCGTCTCGGCCGCGGTGGCCGCTAGCGCCCCGTACAGCGCGTCGAAGAGCGCGGCGCCCTGCGCGAGCCGCACCGTGTCCTCCGCGTGCTGCTTCGCGATGCCGGCGATCAGTCGCTCGATCCCGGAGGCCTCGGGCCGCCCGAACTTCGCTTCCTTGCAGTCGATGTCGTGCACGATCTCCGCGATGACGCGGAGCGCGCGATCGCCGAGGCCGAAGCGCGCGACGAGCGTCTCGAACGTGCAGGCGTCCCCCTCGTGGGTGTACTCGGCCTCGAACATGTCGAATCGGAGCTCGCCCGGCCGCGGCCGGTACCCCTCGGCGGCGACGAACTTGAACCGCGCCTGCGAATCGATGAACCGGCCAATGAGCCACGCGCTCGCGATCCGATCGATGTAGATGCCCTGCCGGGTCACCCACGTGGCGCGGCGTGGTGCTTTGGCGGGATTGGCTGGTGCGGGAACTTGAGCCTCGGCCGGGCGGAGCCGCTCCTCGAGGTGTGCCAGCTCTGCCTGGGCCGCCTGGCGGCGCGGCGCCCCGAAGAAGTCGATCGCGACGATCTCCGCCAGCCGCCGCTTGAGCCGGGTGGCGTCGGCCGCGATCTGCCCTCGACCGTCGGCTCGCCCGCGCCGCCCGCCGCTTGGCGCCGCTTTCCGCAGGCGTTGCGCATCCGCCACGATCTCGCCGTAGTCCGCATCCCGAGCGGCGCGAAACAGAGCCTCGATCTGGGTGTCAGTGAGGCCATCGACGAAGTTGGCCTCGCAGACCGAAGCCTCCCCACCACCGGCCACGATCTCCCGCATCTGCCATTGGAAGTCTTCGACCGTCTCGTCGGTACCGGGAAGGACGTAAACCGAGTTCTTGATGGCGACCGCGCCGAGACGTTGCAACCTGCGCCCCACCTTGACCCGGAAGTAGTCGGGTTTGGGCGGGATTTGATGGATGAGCAGGACCCAGCGGTTCGCGGCAGACTGCGGCATCTCGGTGTCGCCTCCCAAACGAATCCCTTGACTATCACAAGTGTATCATGCGAGAATCTTCCGAGCAAGCTTCGACCCGATTGGGATCGGCTCACTGGAGGAGGTATGCGCGAGAGAGCGGGGTGGCAGCGTTGGGGGTGGAGGGCAGGAGTCTCGGGCGTTGTCGGACTGGT
>QHTP01000364.1:0-1404 GCA_003220855.1 Gemmatimonadota bacterium | reverse complement strand
TCGACTGGAAGCAGGTGGATGCGGGACTCGGCAAGTCTGGGGCGCTCCAGCCGGACGGGGCCTACAAGTTTGGAATGCCGCGTAGCGACCTGCACGTCACCACCGCCGGGGTGGCCATCAAGCCGGCGCTGGCGCTGGGCTCCTGGGTCGCGTTCAAGCAGGTGACTGACAGCGAGGCAATGCTGATGGGCGACCTCGTGCTGCTCGAGAGCGAGGTGAGCCCTGTCCTCGGCAAGCTCCAGGAGGGTGGGATCGAGCAGACCGCGCTGCACAACCACCTTCAGCATGAGTCCCCGCGGGTGATGTACATGCACATCGGTGGTCGTGGCACGCCAGCGCGGCTCGCCGCGGCGGTGCACGCCGCGCTCACCCTCACCACAACGCCGTTTGGCGCGCCCTCCGCGGCCCCACCCGGCGGAAGCCTCGGCATCGACACGGCGCAGATTGCCCAGATCCTCGGCTACCACGGGAAGGTCAACGGTGGCGTGTATCAGGTGGGCGTCCCGCGGGCGGAGAAGATTACCGCGGACGGAATCGACGTCCCTCCGTCGATGGGTCTGGCGACGGCGATCAACTTCCAGGCGACGGGTGGGGGCAAGGCAGCGATCACCGGGGACTTTGTCTTGATCGGGAATGAGGTGAACCCCGTGATCCGTGCCCTGCGCGACAACGGCATTGCCGTTACAGCCCTCCACAGCCATATGCTGACCGACAGCCCGCACCTCTTCTTCATGCATTACTGGGCGAACGACGACGCGCTCAAGCTGGCGCACGGGCTCCGCGCCGCGTTGGACAAGATGAACGTCAAGAAGGCTGGTTAAGGCATCAGTTCACGACACTGAGATCGGGGGTACCATGCACATGACGAGGAAGGGATGGTTTGTCCCAGTTCTAACCGCGGCAGCAATGTGCTGGGGCACCACGCTCGCGGCCCAGGACAACGACGAGCCGGAGGGCAACCAGACCACGGTGGCCAAGGCCATTATGGGCGCTCGGGTGCCCCTCGAGCGGGGTCTGGCGGCGAGCGCGAGTCACGGCCAGGCGATTTCAGCAAAGTTCGAGATGGAGGAGGGCAAATTCCAGCTCTCTGTTTATACGCTGAAGGACGGCAAGTACTTCGAGGTGATTGTCGACCACAACAGCGGTAAGGTCGTCAAGACCGAGCCGATCACAGAAGCCGAGGACTACACCGCTGCACAGAGCCAGAGCGGGGCGATGGCGAAGGCGAAGGTCCCCCTGCGGGCAGCGGTGGAGAAGGCCCTGCGAGACAACGCCGGCTATCACGCAGTCAGCATCACGCCGTCGTTGAAGGATGGCCGCGCGGTCGCGGACGTCACGCTCGCAAAGGGTGAGGAGCTCAAGACTGTTTCGGTGCCGTTGTAACGACTGCTGACGTGCGAGACT
>QHTP01000155.1 GCA_003220855.1 Gemmatimonadota bacterium | reverse complement strand
GTACCACCTGCAGCTGCTCCCCGGGATCGCCGACCTGCGGCGCAACAGCACCAAGACCGGCACGACGATCGTGTTCACGACCGGCCCGGCCGTACCGGCCGCGACGCTCGTGGGCACCGTGCTGCTGTGGGCGGACCAGCGCACCCTGCCGCAGGCGGTGATCCGCGCGGCGCTCCTCCCGGACACGGTCGCCTACATCACGCTCACCGACTCGGCCGGCAACTTCCGGCTCGCCGCCGTACCGTCGGGGCGCTACCGTGTGTGGGCCATCCAGGACGAGAACAACAACCGTCGCCTGGACCGCCGCGAGGCGTTCGACACCGTCACCGTGACCGTCGACTCGACCACGAGCGCGCTGCTGTGGGCGTTCGTGCACGACACCGTCGGCCCACGGGTGCGCGCGGTCGAGCCGATCGATTCGCTCGACTTTCGGGTGGCGTTTTCCGCTCCGCTCGACCCGCGCCGCGCGCTGGACACCGCCCTGGTGCGGATACTCACGTTGCCCGATTCGACCCCGGTCGCGGTGCGGACGCTCTACACGCCCGCGAAGTTCGACTCGATTCAGGCACGCGCCCGAGCGGTGGAAGACTCGCTCAAGCGGCTGCGCGACACGACGGCACGCAAGGACACCACGGCGCGCCGGGACACGTCGCGCGCCCGACCGACGCCCCCCTCCGCAGCAGCCCAGCGGGCGCCCGGTGCTCCGGGGGGCGTCGGTCGGGCGGCGCGTCCAGACACTGCCGCACCCAAAGTCGACACGGCCCGGGTCCGCAAGCTCCTCGCCCAACGCCCCGTTCCCTACGACCGCTTCGTCGTCCAGACGGCCCAGCCGCTCGCGCCCGGCGGCAAGTATCTGGTGCGCGTGCGCGGCGCCACGAACTTGAGCGGCGTGGCCGCCGACGGGCAGGGCGTACTGGTCGTGCCGGTGCCCAAGCCCGTCACCCGCGACACCACCAAAGCCCGCCCCAAACCGCCATGACCGACCCGCGTCGCCGCCTGCCCGCCGTGGATGCGCTGCTCGCCGACCCCGACGTCGCGGCGCTCGCGGCGACCGGGCCGCGGAGTCTCGTGGTGCGCGCGGTGCGGGAGACCATCGACGCCGCCCGTGCCAACGGCGGCAGCGCGCCGCCCGAAGGCTGGAGCGCGGCGATCCGGTCGCGCGTGCGGCGGCTCGCCGCTCTGTCGCTCGGACCGGTGATCAACGCCACCGGCGTCGTGTTGCACACCAATCTCGGCCGCGCTCCGCTCGCCCAACCGGCGATTGCCGCGCTGGCCCGCGTCGGTGCCGGCTACGCCAATCTGGAATACGACCTCGCGCGGGGCGCGCGCGGCTCACGCCACGGGCTGTGTCGCGACCTCCTCGTGGAGCTGACGGGCGCCGCAGACGCGATCGTGTTGAACAACGCCGCCGGCGCGGTGCTGGTCGCGCTCTCGGCCCTGGCTCGGGGCGGCGAGGCGATTGTCTCACGCGGCGAGCTGGTGGAGATCGGGGGTGCGTTTCGCATCCCCGACATCATGGCCCGATCGGGCGCCACGCTGGTCGAGGTGGGAACCACGAATCGCACGCATCTCAAGGATTACGAAACCGCGCTCACGCCGGCGAGCAAGCTGCTGCTCAAGGTGCACCAGTCGAATTTCCAAGTCACCGGCTTCACCGCCCAGGTCCCGGCGCAGGAGATCGCGGCGCTGGGCCGCGCCCGCGGCGTCACCAGCTTGTACGACCTCGGCAGCGGACTGCTCGTGGACTTGGCGCCGTGGGGGCTCACGGGCGAGCCGACCGTGCCGCAGGCGCTCGCGAGCGGCATGGACGCGGTCACGTTCTCGGGCGACAAGCTGCTCGGCGGTCCCCAAGCGGGCATTCTGCTCGGCACGCGGGCGGCGATCGAGGCGTGCCGCAACGATCCCCTCGCCCGAGCCGTACGGGCGGACAAACTGACGCTCGCGGCCTTGGAGGCCACGCTTGCGCTGTATCGAGATCCCGAGCGAGCCCTCGCTGAGATTCCGGTATTGCGGATGCTGACTGAAAGCGTCGCGGAAATACGTCGGCGGGGGGAGGCGTTGCAGAGAGGCGTAGGCGCCGGTGCGGAGCTCGTCGAAGGTGAGTCCGAGGTCGGCGGCGGCTCGTTTCCGGGAGCGAAACTGAAGAGCTGGGTCGTTCGCCTGACCCCCGGCCCCCGACCCCTGACCCCGGACACCCTGGCGGCACGCCTCCGCGCCGGCGACCCTCCCATCGTCGCGCGCATCGGCGACGACCGCGTGCTGCTCGATCCCCGCACCATCTTCCCCGATCAGGTCGAGACGGTCGCCCGCGCGGTGCGGTCCGCGCTCGATGGCTGAGCCGCACTCCGGTCACCGCGCCGTATTTCTCGACCGGGACGGAACCATCGTGGAAGATCCGGGATTCCTGCACGAGCCGGGCGAGGTGCGTCTCTTGCCCGGCGCGGCGGCCGCCATCCGCCGTCTGAATGACGCGGGATGGCTCGTGGTGACCGTCTCGAATCAGTCGGGCATCGCGCGCGGCGTGTACGACGCGGCCGCGTACGCCGCGGTGCAACGCCGCCTGGTGGAGCTCCTGGCGGCGCACGGCGCCCGACTCGATGGCGCGTACTTCTGCCCGCATCACCCCGACGTCACGGGACCGTGCGACTGCCGAAAACCTGGCCTGCGGCTGTTCCGCGATGCCGCCGTCGAGCTCGACCTGGACCTGGCGCACTGTTACTGGGTGGGCGACCGGGTGAGCGACATCGAGCCGGCGCGCGTGCTGGGGGGGGGGCACGGGATGCTCGTGTCCACCGGGCGGGGCGGCGAGCATGTCGCCGCCGCGCGGGCCCTCGGCTTTCCGGTCGTCTCGGACCTCGCGGCTGCGGCGGCGGAGATTGTGCGCGGCGGCTAGCGCCCGCAGATTGCGGGCGCCATGGAGCCCTGGCGACGGATCGGGATACTGGTGGTCGTGCTCGCCGCGCAGGGACGACCGCGCGGCACGATCGCCGTGGGCGATACGGTGCGCGACTCCCTCACGCGACACGATTTGGTGCTCCCAGCCGAAAGCACCTACGCGCAGCAATGGCAGCTGCGCGGCCGCGCAGGAGAGACGGTGACGATCGACCTCGCGTCCAGTGCGTTCGACGCCTACCTCTTCCTGCTCGGGCCCGGGAGCACGAAGCCGCAGCAGGACGACGACTCGGGAGGCCGCTGCAACGCGCGCCTCACGATACGGTTCCCCGCCCCCGGGGATTATCTCATCGTGGCGACCAGCAGCGAGCGCCGCGCGACCGGCGCGTTCACCCTGACCGTGACCGCGGGCCCCAAGCCCGCCGCGCTTGCCCCCTGCACGCGGTGACGCCGGTTCCCGTGGCGGTGCTGGTGTCGGGCGGCGGGACGAATCTCCAGGCGCTGCTCGACGCCCTGGGGGGGGGCGCGGCGGCGCGCATCGCGCGCGTCGTGTCGAGCCGTGGCGACGCGGCGGCGCTGGAGCGGGCGCGCCGCGCCGGCGTGCCCGTGGAGGTGCTGACCGATCCGGCGGACCCGGCCGAGCTCGTCCGGGCCGTGGGCGACGCCGGCCTCGTCGTCCTCGCGGGATACTTGAAGCGCGTCCCGCCCGCGACGGTGGCGCGATTTCGCTGGCGCGTGATTAATATCCATCCGGCGTTGCTCCCGGCATTCGGCGGCGATGGGATGTATGGACGCCGCGTCCACGAGGCGGTGCTCGCGAGCGGCGCGGCGCTGTCGGGCGCGACGGTGCACTACGTCGACGAGGAGTACGACCGGGGCCCGATCCTGGCGCAATGGCCGGTGCCGGTGCGCGCCGACGACACGCCCGACTCTCTCGCCGCGCGCGTGCTCGAGGTGGAGCATCGCCTGTTGCCCGCCGCGGTGCTGGCGCTGGCGCGACTGGGGGTGCCGGAGCGGCCGGTGCGGCTCTCCGCGAAAGGTTCGGCCTTCGGCACGGGGGACGAGATTGAGATCACGCTCTCAGAAAACGGGTAGACGGTTAGACGGTTGGACGGCTCGAGGAGCGGCACATGCTGTGCTTCTTCTGACCGTCTATCCGTCTAACCGTCTCACCGCCCAATCCGTCGACCCGCTCGCGATTCGGCTCGGAAACATGACCGCCGTCACCGGGCTCGAACAGGCGATGACCGATTCGCTGCTCGGCCTGCTCCCCGGCAGCACCCGCGATCGCGCCGGCAACGTCACGCTCACCATCGGTCAGGGCGCTCCCAAGCGCCTGGTGCAATGCCCGCTCGACGAGCTCGGCTACGTCGTCGGCAACATCACGGGCGACGGATACGTGCTGTTGCGCCGGGTGGGCGCGCCCACGACGTATCCATTGTTCGACCAGCAGCTCGAGGGTCACCGTGTGACCGTCTTCGGCACGAAGGGCGCGGTGCCGGGCGTGGTCGCCGTCAAGTCGACGCACTTGACGCGCGGCCGGGTCGGGAGCGGCGCGCCCGACCCGGTCTTCACCGTCGACAACGCCTACGTGGACGTGGGCGCCGCCACGGCCGCCGACGCACGGGCGCTCGGCGTCGACGTGCTCGCGCCGGTCTCGCTCGCCAAGCGGCCACTCCCCTACGGCGACCGACTCCTGGCTGCGCCCGGCGCCGGGCGGCGCGCCGCGTGCGCGGCGCTCGTCGCCGCGGTACAGACCAAGCCCAAAGTGAACGGAACGGTCGTCGTAGCCTTGACGGTACGGAGCCTGTACACCGGCAACGCCGGCCTCGCGAGCGTCAAGGCGCTGCTCGGGCCGTTCGACGACATCAAGACCGCGAGCCTGACCACGCGCTACACGGATACGGCGGTGGAGACGGTGGCCCTGGGAGACGCGGACGCACTCGTCAAACAACTCGTGACCTGGATGGAGGGGAGATGAGGACGGTTCGGGCCGCGGGGGTGCTGCTGCTGATCGCCTATGCGTCTCACCGTCTCGCCGCCCAAGATCCGTCCGGTATTTCCGAATCCCAATCGGTGTTGTCTCCGCTGATCGACTCCTACGGCGTCTCCGGCGCGGAGGGCCCGGTGCGGGAGTTGGTGAAGCGGCTGCTGCCGGCGTGGGCCAAGAGCGAGACCGACACCGCGGGCAACCTGTGGGTACGCCTCGGTCAGGGGAATCCGCTGATCGTGTTCGTGGCGCACATGGACGAGATCGGATTCCGGGTGACCGCCGTCCGCGACGACGGCTCGCTCGAGCTCGAGCCCCGCGGCGGCTTCATCGCGTCGCTGTTCGAGGCCCAGCCGGCGCTGGTGCATACCGACAAGGGCGACGTGGCCGGCGTGTTCATGCCGCGCGATTCCGGCTTCACCCACCACACGGCGCCCCCGTTGCGTGTGGACGTGGGTGCGACCTCGCGGGCAGGCGCCCTGGCCCGGGGCGTCAGCCCCGGGGCGACGGTAACCATGCCCAAGCAGTTCGTCCGCCTGGCAGGCACCCGAGCCACCGGCCGTTCGTTCGACGACCGCGTGGGCGACGCCGCCCAGATTCTCGCGCTGCGACACCTGGACCGCGCGGCCTTGAAGCATCAGGTGATCTTCATCTGGAGCGTGCGGGAGGAAATCGGGCTCGAGGGTGCGGGCGTGGCGGCCGCGGCGCTCGGCACCGCTCCCCGCCGCGTCCACGCGATCGACACGTTCGTCTCCGCCGACTCGCCGCTCGAGCTTCCCAACTTCGCGGTGGCGCCGATCGGCGCCGGGGCCGTGGCGCGGGCGCTGGACAACTCGTCGGTGACGCCTCCCGCGTACGTGGACTCCCTGGTCCACTTG
>QHTP01000154.1 GCA_003220855.1 Gemmatimonadota bacterium | reverse complement strand
CGTGCCCTACACGATGATCCACGTGTGCGCGTTCATCATTGTGGGCACCGTCGCGGCAGCCCTCGCCGCCGAGGTCGAAGTCGCCCCACCGACGCTCTACCTCATCGTGGTCACCTTCGCGGTGTTCGAGTTCGGCTTCTACATCATGCTCGCCGTGCTGGCACAGCCGCTGCTCGGCGCGCTCACCTGGTGGAACGTGGCGATCGGCAACGCCATCGCGGCGTACGGGATGGGGTTCTACCTGTGGCGGCAGCATCCGAAGATCGCAGAGACCCTCAGGCTGCATCCCTTAGGAGAGACTGAGGAAGGGGAATAGATTGCGGATTGCGGAATGCGGATTGCGGAATTGATGGTCATGCGTCGGGCGGGGTAACTCGCCTCCTCGACACTCGAGCATTCGAATCCGCAATCCGCAATCCGAAATCCGCAATCCCATAGGCCTCCAGCGGCACCGCCCGCTCCACATCACCGGCTTCCTCCCGCGCGCTCCACCGGAACCACACGACCGTTGCCGCCACCCACAGATAGATCGTCCCCCCAACCCACATCACCAGCCCGCCCAGCTGCTGGTCGGCGAGCGGTGCGAGGCCCCACACGCGCGGCGCCGCGGCGTAGAAGGGGTACAGCACGTCGCCGGACAGAGTGATCAGCGCTCCCGCGACCGACATCGGAAGCCCCAGCGCGAACAGATAGAGCAGCTGCGTGAGATAGCTGGCGCGCGGCAGCTCGGGCGACGGTGAGAGCACCGGCCACCACATCAACACCCCCGTCGCGAGAAACACGAGGTGCTGCACGATGTGCAGCGGATGATGCTCGAGCGCCGCTCCGTAAAACTGTGGGAAGTGCCACAGCGTGATGGGCACCGAGAAGAGCACCCCGGCGGCGAGCGGGCGCGTCGCCCAGCGCGCGAGGCGATACAGCCAGAGTGGCTGGAGCAGCGGCCGCAGCACCCACGCCGCCATGCCGTACAGGAGCAGCGGAGGAAACACCAGCGTCAGCACCAGGTGCTGCACCATGTGGACGCTGAACAGGTAGCGGTCGGACAGGTTGTGGAGCGGACCGTTGAGCGACAGACCCAGCACCAGCAGCGCCCCCGCGAACGAGGCCACGCGCCGCCGCGGCGCTCGCAGCCCCCCCAAATAGACGTAGAGCCCGCCCAGCAAGGCGAGCCCTATGATCACGCTCGGGTGCAGGTCCCACTGACGCCAGGCGTCGGGGGCCGGCGGGGGGGGCGCGGTCATCCGGCTCCCGCGGCGCCGCGCAGCGTGAGCGCCCCAAGCAGCAGGAACAGCAGGGCCACCATCACGACGGCCGCGAGCAGGAGCGGGGCACCGAACAGGAACGTGAACACCCTGCTGTCGGCCTTCAAGTGCATGTAGAACATGACGACCAGGGTGAACTTGACCGCCGAGAGCACCAGCAGCACCGGCACGAGCACGGGATGAAACGCCGGCACGTAGAACACCCCCACCTCGAGCACCGTGAGAATCACGAGGACCGCGGCGACCCGCAGGTACACGCCGGCCGCGGGATGCGAGTGTTCGTTCATTGGATGAGGTAGACCACCGTAAAGATCACGATCCAGACGACGTCCACGAAGTGCCAGTACAGGCCGGTGATCTCCACCGTCATGGCGTTCGCGCTGGTGAGCTTCCCTTGCAGCGCCCGCACCCACAGGGTGAGCAGCCACAGCACCCCGACGGTTACGTGGGCGCCGTGCGTCCCAGTCAGCACGAAGAACGTGCAGCCGAACAGGTTCGTCTGGAGCGTCAGCCCCTTGTGCACGAACTCCGTGAACTCGATGACCTGCCCGCCCAGGAACACCAGGCCGAGCAGCGCCGTGCAGAACAGCCAGATCTTCCCCCACTTCATGTCCCCGCGCTGCACCGCGGCGAGCGCCAGCACCATCATGAGACTCGACATCAGCAGGTCGAAGGTGCTGACCGACGTGAACGGGATGTTGAGGATCTCGTGAGGGTACGGCCCGACGACGCTCCTCCCTTTATAGACCAGATAGGTCGAGATGAGCGACGTGAACAGCAGGCACTCCGAGCCGATGAACGCCCAGAACGCCATCTTGCGGCTGTCGAGCCCCAGGCTCGTGTGGGTCCCGTGGGTCGTCATACGTCGAACGGCTCGAACGCCCACAGATAGATGCCAGCGAGCAGCACGGCGACGCCCACGAACGCGATCCACAGGGTATGCGTGAGCGGTGCGAGCGCGAGAATGGGCAGGCCCAAGGCCGCGAGCATCGGCCACCAGGATCCTCCGGGCACGTGGATCGGCGCCGGCGGCGTGCCCGGCGGATCGCGCATCGGCTCGTGGTGCTCCGTCTTCCAGCGCGGCAGCCGGTTCGCGACCGTGGGGATCACGGAGAAGTTGTAGACCGGCGGCGGCGAGGAGATGCTCCACTCCAGCGTGGCGCCACCCCACGGGTCGTTCCCGGCTCGCTGGCCTCGCCTCCGGGTCCGGACGATGTTCACCACGAACACGAGGATCGACAGCGCGATCAGGAACGCCCCAATAGTGGACAAGAGGTTCAGATCCGAGACTCCGAGCTCGGGCGAGTAGGTGTAGATGCGACGCGGCATGCCCAACAGGCCGATCAGGTGCATCGGGAAAAACGCCAGGTTCATCCCGACGAACTGCAGCCAGAAGTGCCATTTCCCCAGGGCCTCGGACAAGAGCCGCCCCGTCATCTTGGGCCACCAGTAGTAGATGCCGGCGAACAGGCCCATGATGGTGCCGCCGAACAGCACGTAGTGGATGTGGGCCACGACGTAATAGGTGTCGGTCTGCTGCAGGTCGGCGGGGGGCGAGGCGTGCGTCACGCCCGAGAGCCCGCCGATGATGAACATCGCGATGAAGCCGACGGCGAAGTGCAGCGCCGTGGTGCCGCGGATGTCGCCGCCCCAGAGTGTGGCGATCCAGTTGAAGATCTTCACGCCGGTCGGCACCGCGATGAGCATGGTGGTCGCGCTGAACACCGAGTCGGCGATGGGTCCCAGGCCCACCGAGAACATGTGGTGGCTCCAGACGCCCCATCCCATGAAGCCGATCAGGATCCCCGAATAGACCACGACCGTGTAGCCGAACAGCGGCTTGCGCGCGAACGTGGGCAGCACCTCGGACACGATCCCCATGGCGGGGAGAATGAGGATGTACACCTCGGGGTGGCCGAACAGCCAGAACAGATGCTGCCACAGGATCGGGGTCGCGCCCGCCTGGCTCACGTAGAAGTGCGTGCCGAAGAAGCGGTCGAACATCAGGAACGCGAGCGCCACGGTGATCACCGGGAACGCGGTGATGACGAGGAACTGCGTCACCAGCGTCATCCACGTGAAGGCGGGCACGCGCATCATTCTCATGCCGGGCGCCCGCAGGTTCAGGATGGTGACGATGAAGTTGAACCCCGCGGCGAGCGACGAGATGCCCAGGATCTGCAGCCCCAGGAGCCAGAAGTCGATGTTCGGCCCGGGGGAGAACTGCCGCTCCGTCAGGTTCGCGTAGCCGAACCAGCCGCCGTCGGGAGCGACGTTCAGCACCCCGGCGTGAAACAGCGGGCCCACGAACCAGCTCGCGTTCAGGAACAGTCCCCCCAGCAGGAACACCCAGTAGCTGAAGGCGTTGAGCCGGGGGAACGCCACGTCGCGCGCGCCGATCTGGAGCGGCACGATATAGTTGAAAAAACTTGCCGAGAGCGGCATCAGGGCGAGGAACACCATCGTGGTGCCGTGCATCGTGAACAGCTGGTTGTACGTCTCCGCCGTGACGAGATGGCCGTTCGGCTGCGCCAGCTGCGCGCGGATGACCAGCGCCTCGATCCCGCCGATCAGGAAGAACGCGAAGGCCGTGAAGAAGTACAGCAGCCCGATGCGCTTGTGGTCGGTGGTCGTGAGCCAGCTCTTCATTTCAGGCTCTGCAGATAGGCGACCAGGGCCGCGATGTCGGCGTCGGTAAGCGGCGGCTGCATGCGCGTCATGAGCGCTCCCGGTTTCAGGGACGGCGCGTCGGCGATCCAGCGAGCCAGGTGCGCGGAGTCATTGGGGAACAGGCCGCTCGCGATCGTCGTCCGGCCGCCGACGTGGGTGAGGTTCGGCCCGATGACGCCCGGGGAGACGCCCTGGATGGTGTGGCAGCCGATGCAGGCGCTGCGCGCGAAGACGGCCTTGCCGCGCTCGGCGGCCGTCCGCGGAGTGGGAGCGGCCGGCCCCGCGAGCTGCACCGTCGCCCAGCGCCCGAACTCGGAGTCCGACTCGACCACCACGCGCAGCCGCATGTTGGCGTGCGAGGCGCCGCAGAATTCGGCGCACTGGCCGGAGTAGTCGCCCTCGGAGTCGGCCTGAAACGCGATGTAGTTCGTCTGGCCGGGGATCGCGTCGCGCTTGCCGCCGAGCGGCGGTACCCAGAACGAGTGGATCACGTCGGCGGAGGTGATCGCGACCCGGACGGGCTTGCCGACCGGGACGTGCATCTCGTTCGCCGTCGTGAGGGCCAGGTCCGGATACTTGAACTCCCACCACCACTGGTGCCCGATCACCTGGACCTTGACGGCGTCAGCCGGGGCCCCGCCCGCGGTCGCGAAGATTGTGCGCACGGTGGGCACGGCCACGAACACGAGGATGACGGCCGGCGCGAGGGTCCAGGCGATTTCCATCAGGGTGTGGCCGTGCGTCGGCGTGGGGGCGGGCCGCCCCTCGCGGTGGCGGAACCGGATCAGCGCGACGACGAGCAGCGCTTCGACCACGACGAACACCGCCGCCGCCCACCAGAAGATGTCGGTGAACAGCACGTCGCTGGCGCGCGCGAAGTCGGAGTGGGGATGGAGCGCCGATTGGGGGAACGGACCGCCGCACCCGGAGCCGGCGAGCGCGGCGGTCAGGACCCAGAATCGTTTTCGCACGGCTGAGACACTAGCACCGCGATCCGCACGCGTCAACGAAGGGGAGCGACCTCGAACTCTCCCTCCAACCCGCCCACAGAGCTCCCGCCCACAAAGACGCGGAACTTCCCGGGCTCCACCACGAACTTCATGTCCTTGTTGTAGAGACCGAGCTCCTTGCCCGTGAGCGGGAACTCGAGCGTGCGCGCTTCGCCCGGTTTGAGGGAGACCCGGCGGAATCCCGCCAGCGCGCGCACCGGTCGCGTCACGCTGGCGACCTCGTCGTGCACGTACAGCTGCACGACTTCGGCACCTTCGCGGTTACCGGTGTTGGTTACGGTCACCGACGCCCGCAGCGTTCCGGTCGGGGGGATGCGAGACGCGCTGAGCTTCAGGTCCGAGTAGCTGAAGGTCGTGAAGCTCAACCCGTGGCCGAACGGGAACAGCGGCGTCACGGGCAGGTCGGTGTACTTGGACGTGTACTTGTCCGGCCCCGTTGGACGCCCGGTGTTCTTGTGGTTGTAATAGAGCGGTATCTGACCGACGGTGCGCGGGAACGTCACGGGCAGCTTGCCGCTCGGGCTCACGTCGCCGAACAGTTCCGCCGCGAGCGCGGGGCCGGTCTCGACCCCGAGGAACCACGACTCGACAATGGCGGGCACGTGCTCCGCGGCCCAGGGGATCGTGAGCGGCCGGCCGCTATTCACGACCAGCACGACCGGCGTCCCGGTCGCCTGCACCGCCTCGAGCAGCCGCTCCTGGACGCCGGGGAAGTCGAGGGAGGCACGACTCGCGGCCTCGCCGCTCATGTCGCCCGCTTCGCCCAGTATCAGCACGGCAACGTCCGCCTGCTTCGCGGCGGCGACGGCGTCGGCGAATCCGGCCGTCGAGGAATCGGTGATGCCGCAGCCCTTCGCGTACACGACGCTGATACTTCCGGCCCGCTGTTTGACGCCCTCGAGGGGTGTCACGGCGTCCTGCGGGTCGCCACGGCCGGGCCAGGAGCCCAG
>QHTP01000020.1 GCA_003220855.1 Gemmatimonadota bacterium | reverse complement strand
CCGCATCGCCTCGGTCTCCCGGAAGGGCGAGGCTACCGAGCCCGTGTCGAGGTGGTCGCGGCCGATCACGACCGGTGCGGCGATGTCTCCGCGCTTCACCAGGTCGTTCAACGCGCACCCAAAACGGGCGCGCTCCCCCTGCCCCAGCCAGCAGATGCGTGCGGGAAGTCCCTGGAACGCGACCCGCTCCCGGGCGAGCTCGATCCAGCGGCGCAGGTGACGCTGCTCGGGAAAGAGCTCGAGCACCAGGCGGTCGGTGCGCTCCACGTCTCGCGGGTCACCCGAGAGCGCCACCCAGCGGAACGGGCCCTTCCCCTCGCAAAACAGCGGCCGGATGTACTCGGGCACGAAACCGGGGATCTCGAACGCATCCGCGACGCCGGCGTCCCTGGCTTCGGTCCGGATGTTGTTCCCGTAGTCGAACGTCACCGCGCCGCGTCGCTTGAGCGCGAGCATGGCCTGCACGTGCGTCACGATGCTCGCGACCGACCGCCTCAGATACTCCTCCGGAGCGTCGCGTCGCAACGCGGTCGCCGCCGCGAGCGTCAGGCCGGCCGGGATGTATCCGTTGAGCGGATCGTGCGCCGAGGTCTGATCGGTCACGACGTCGGGAACATGGCCGCGCCGCGCCAGCTCCGGGAGCACCTCGGCGCAGTTGCCCACGAGGCCGACCGAGAGCGCGCGACGTTGAACTTTCGCCTCCTCACACCAGCGCAGGCCCTCATCGAGGGAGGTGGTGGACCGATCGAGGTAGCGGGTCTCGAGGCGACGTTGCACCCGCGCGGGGTCGACCTCGACGGCGAGGCAAATGCCATCATTCATCGTGGCGGCGAGCGGTTGGGCTCCCCCCATGCCGCCGAGACCACCCGTGAGCACGAGCCGGCCGGCGAGCGAGCCCCCGAAATGGCGCCGCGCGACCGCCCCGAACGTCTCGTAGGTGCCCTGCAGGATGCCCTGCGTCCCGATGTAGATCCACGAGCCCGCGGTCATCTGCCCGTACATGATCAAACCCCGGCGCTCGAGGTCGCGGAACACCTCCCAGGTGGCCCACCGCCCCACCAGGTTGGCGTTCGCGATCAGCACGCGCGGGGCCTCGGGGTGCGTCGTGAAGACGCCGACCGGCTTGCCCGACTGCACCAGCAGCGTCTCGTCGTCGCCGAGCGTGAGCAGGGTGCGGCAGATCGCGTCGAACGCCGGCCAATCGCGCGCGGCCTTCCCCGTCCCGCCGTACACCACGAGGTCCTGGGGCCGCTCCGCGACCTCCGGGTCGAGGTTGTTCATCAGCATCCGCAGCGCCGCCTCCTGCACCCATCCCTTGCAGGACCGGGTAGGCCCCCGGGGCGCTCGTACCGTGCGCGGCGCCGTCACGCCGCCTCCGGGTCGAACATCGCGGCCCCTACGCCTTCCGCGATGCGCTCGATGTCGCCGCTGAGCGGACGGTCGCCGGCGAGCGGCGGCACCAGGCGCCGCACCGCGGCGAGGGTGCGGGCCACGCCCCGCCCCGGCTTCAGGGGTCGCAGGAACTCGAGTCCCTGCGCCCCCGCCAGCAGCTCGATCGCCACGATCCGGGCGGCGTTGGCCAGTATCCGCCCCGCCTTCCACGCGGCGGTCATGCCCATCGGCACCACGTCCTCCTGGTTCCCCTCCGTGGGGATGGACTGCACGCTCGCGGGGGTCGCGAGCACGCGGCACTCGGCCACCAGCGCCGCGGCCGCGATTTGTGGAGTCATGAACCCAGACTCGATGCCGGGATCGTGGGCCAGGAACGCAGGGAGCCCGGACGACAGGTCGGGGTTCACAATCCGCTCTAGCCGGCGCTCGGCGAGCCCGGCGAGCGTGGCGAGCACGATGCCGATCACGTCGAGCGCCAGCGCGATCGGCTGGCCGTGGAAATTGCCTCCCGAGAGGATCTCGCCGTCGATCACCAACGGATTGTCGGTGGCGGCGTTGAGCTCGGTCGTGACCAGCCGCTCGGCGAACGCCAATCCTTCCCCGACCGCCCCCAGAACCTGCGGCGTGCAGCGCAGCGAGTACGCATCCTGGACCCGCGAGTCGTTCTCCCGGTGCGACTCGCGGATCTCGGAATCGGCGAGCAGGGCGCGCAGCAGCGCCGCCGACCGTTGCTGCTGGGCGTGGGGACGGGCGTCATGGATCCGCTGGTCGAACGGCACGGGCGTGCCGCGCACCGCCTCGAGACTCATCGCGGCTGCGGCGTGCGCCGTGCGCCACAGCACCCAGGCGTCGTGCACCAGCAGCGTCGCCAGCCCGGTCTGGGCCTGCGTGCCGTTGACGAAGGCGAGCCCCTCCTTCGCCTCGAGCGTGATCGGTTGGAGCCGCTTGGCCAAGAGCGTCGGACCGTCCTCCCCCTCCCCGATCATGGCGAGCGCGAGGTGCGCGAGGGGCGTGAGATCTCCCGACGCCCCCACGCTGCCCTGCGAGGGGACGCGCGGGTGTACCTGCGCGTTCAACATGCCGACGATCAGCTCGGGAAGGACGGCCCGCACCCCGCTCGTCCCGCGCAGCAGCACGTTGGCGCGCAGCAGCATCATCGCCCGCACGGCGTCCACCGGCAGCGGCTCCCCCACACCGGACGCGTGGCTGCGGATCAGGTTCCGCTGCAGATCGCGCGCCTGTTCGGGCTTGATGCGCACGTGAGCCAGTTTGCCGAATCCCGTATTGACTCCGTAAATCGTCTCGCCCCGGGCGATGGCACTCTCGACGGCTCGACGCGACGCCGTCACGCTCGCCAGGGCAGGCGGGGCGATGGTCACGGACGCCGCGTGGCGGGCGACGGCCACGACGTCCGCGATCGACAGCGAATGGCCGTCCAGGGTGACGGTGCTAGGCATGCCGCACAGAAGCTACTTCGGCGGGGTTGGAGACGCCAAGGCGGACGACCCCTGGCGTCTCCCCAACGCTGCGGCTACCGCGATCCGCGCACCGATCCGGTCAGCGATGGACCTTTCCGGACCACAAGCTCCCCGTTGCCCGGGTCGGTCTGCACGCTCCAGTCGAAGATCACGTACTGCCGGGTGACTGCGGTGACGCGCAGCGCGGCGTAGTGATACGCGCCGGCCTCGTTGCGCTGGAACACGTAGCCGTACCCGGGCACCGCCTGGTACATGTTGCGCGTGTAGCCACCCGCGGGCGCGAAGTCGATCGACGTCAAGTCCGCTACGGGCTGCGTGCCGTAGAGCTGCAGGCTGTCGCCGGCGAACTCCGGCACGATCCACAGCGTGGAATCGCTGGCCCGGTGGACCCAGAAGTCGATGTCCGTGCGGCTGCCGTCCTGCACCAGACCCAACTCGCCCGGGTCGGCCTGCCCGTTGCTGTTCGCGTCGCTCCAGAAACGGAATCCCGACTGCGTCGGCTGCTGCTCAAACGCATAGACGAGCACATTGCGGGCGTCGGGGCGCGGCGTGTCCACCCGCAGCGGTGACCAGAGGCTCTCGTAACCCTGCTGGCTGATCGCCGAAACCTCGAAGCAGCGTGGCGCCCCGTTCGCGAGCAGGGTGGCGAGGAATTCGTTGGACACCGTCTCGCCCTCGAGGGACCAGGTCCCGCACAATCCCGCGTCGAGATTGTAGCTCGCGCTGTACACCCGATACCACTTGAAGGTGGCGTCCTGAGCCGCGTTATCGGCCCATCCAAGATGGATCGCCTGGTTCAGGGAAATCGAGCCGAGCGTGTCGGGAGCCTGCAGCCGGAGCCGCTCATCGACGGTGATGACGTTCGAGAAGTCGCTCTCGCCACCGTTCACGTCGACCGCCGTGACGGCGTACTGGAGATTTGGCACACCATTGTCGTGGAACGTGTTCGAGCTGGTCTCGCCGCGCGGCACGAACGACCCGGACGTGCTGGTCCGCGAGTACACGCGATAGCTCGCGAGCGCAGCGCTATAGGCGCTCGGGAGGTCGTCCCACACGAGCAGGATCCCGGCCGGCGCATTGGGATCGCCGCTCGCGTCGAGCTGATACCCGAGATTCTGGGGGGGCGGCAGCGTGGAGCCGGAAACGTTCGTCGTGCTGTTCTGGCACGCGATGCCCAGGAGCAGAGCGACGGCGAGGATGTATCGCGACGAGCGCGGCATGAGAGCCTCGGGAAGCGGTTTGGGAGGTGGCTAGGCAGGCCACGTGCCGGAGGGTAAGTGGCCTGTGGCAGGCCACTTGCCCGTTGACCCGCTGGCCGGCGGTGTCATCTCCAGGGGACGCTTAGCGCGTGAGTGACTGCTGCTCGTAGTTGAACTTGATGTCGGGCTGGTCGAGCAGCGAAACGTAGAAGCTGAACGCGAAACTGCCGGTTGGGCTCTTGGTGAACGAAAAGCTGGCGTGCCAGCGGTGTAGGTCCCGTTCCAGCTGAATCACGTGCATGCCGAACTGGCGTGTGTCGAAATCGTAGGCCGAGTTCCAGGTCGCCGACCAATGCGCGGTGGGTTGGAACGAGAGGCGCAGCGTCATCTGCTGGCGTCCGCCTGTGCCGATCGCCAGGGGGATGCCGGCGAGCGCCGACGAGTCGACAGCCTGGGGCCGCGTCCGGGTCCCCGTGTAGCTCACCGAAAGGTTGAACCCCGATCCCCCCCCTCCACCCAATTGACCCGGTCCCGCGAACCCTTTCTGCCCGAACGCCGCTCCCGCGAGAGGCACGCCCGGTTGTCCTTCCGGGCCCGGCGGCGCCGGCGCCGCCGGGGGGGCGTTGCTGGGTGCCTTGCCGCCCAGACCCAGCAGGCCGGCGATTCCCCGAATCGTGGCGGGCGTGATCGTGAAGCTCGCCTGGATGTTCGTCAGGAACGGGTCGAACCGCGCGGTGTCGGTGCCCACCTGCCCGTTCCACAGGTCATGGGTGACACTGAAGCTGAACCCCGGCAGCAGATCGGACGCGAGCGTGTTGTTCAGCGTCTGCGTCTGCCAACCGGTGTGATGAGGCTGCTTGGCCTGCTCGAAGTTGTACGACAACGAGCTGGTGCTGATGCTCAGGAGGCGGATCTTGCGCTCGGCGTGTCCGGTGGTGTCGCCCGGCGGCGGTTTGAGCTTGGCTTCGAAGTTCTGCGACAGGCCCAGGCTGATCGTCTGCTGCGGATCGCTGCGCGCCCTGAAGTTGCGACCGGTGGGGTCGACGGCGTGGGCGAACTCGTCGGACACCTGGGAGCCGGGCGCATAGGCGTAGCTCACGATCGGCGACAGCGAGTGGCGGATCCGCGCGATGGGGCCGATCCCGGGGAAGAAACCGAAAAACGTGGGCGAGAGACCCGCGCTGAACTGCAGCCGCTTGCCCTGCTGCACCCACTGCCCGCCGGTGAACTGGTTGCGGATCCGGAAGCTCCCCTGCGACGTCTGGTTGATGATCGCGATGCCGGGCTGGAGCTTCCAGGTCCCGGTGAAGAGCGAGGGCAGGTTGATGCCGGTCTGCCAGTCGATGGTCGTGCTGAACGTCTGGTAGTACACCACGCGGCGGACCCCCCCGAGGGCGGTCGAGTCGAGGATGTCGAATTCCTGGCGCGCGTTGCTGATGGCGTCGTTCATCACGAAACTGTTGTTCCACGTCCAGCGCCCCACCCGCAACGGGGTCTGAAAGCTGAGCCCCGACTGGCGGGAGTCGGCGAACAGGGTATCCTGTACGCCCCCGGGCAGGAGCAGCGGCGTCTCCAGCTGGTGGAACGTCTGCTGGTTCTGGTACGAGAAGCCGGGCGACCACGTGATATCCTGAGTGATGTTCACCGGCGACGGCGTCAGGCTCACATTGGGAAAGTTCTGCGTGATGAGGCCGCTTCCGATCTCCTGACGCCGGCTGCCGCCGATGTTGAGCGTGCCCCAGTCGAACTGCTTGTTGAAGCTCATCTGCGAGCCCAGGCTGGCCGTGGCGAGGTAGGGGTTGACCGTGTTGTTCTGGATCACGGTCGTGCTGGTGGCGTAGTCGACGCTCGCGTTGAAGCTGGTCCGCGACGAAAAGCTCTGCTGATGCTGCCAGCCGAGGCGGATGGAGCTGCCCGGGATGTCGAGCTGGGCGTAGCGCTCGAATGAGAGGCCGCCGTTGATGAAGCGGTCGAGCCAGCGGTAGCGCGTCTGTCCCCTGAACGCCAGGTAGCGGTCGGCGTACCAGTCGCCCGATATCAGAAAGTCCACGTAGTCGTTGACCACGAAATAGTAGCCGAGGTTCGCCACGTGGCGCTGGTAGCGGCGGGTGGGCCGGACGATATCGCTCAAGCCGAAGCGCGGTACCAGGATGCCGCTGCGACGGCCCTTGCGCACGTCCTGAAAAATGAACGGCAGCCACATGATCGGGACGTCGTGGATGTAGAGCACGGCGGGACGCGCCACCATCACGTTCTTGTTGAGCCACTTCATTTGTCCGGTGGCGAAGTGGTAATCGGGAACGGGATTCTCGTCCGAGGTGATCTCGCTGTTCGCGCCGTACAGGCGGGTGGAGCCCGAATCGACCGCCAGGTCCCCGCGCACCAACCAGGGCGCGGCGCCCTGGTGAAACTCGGTGAGCGCGTTGTGCACGGTGCCGCGCTTGATGCAGGTATCGTACGCCATATTCTCGCCCACCAGCACCGTGGCCTGATCGAACAGCTTCGGGTCACCCATGGCGTCGAGGCGACAACTCTGTCGGTGGTATCGGATCGAATCGGACTCGACCTTGGTGCCCTCCCGCTCCACGTACGCCGCGCCGCGCAGGTGGATCGTCTCGGTGTCGCCCCCCTGAACGATCAGGGTGTCCGCCACGTACTGGGTCACGCGGAACCCCTTGAGCTTCTGGAGTGAATCGATCACGGCATCGGAGGCGGGGAAGCTGCGCGAAGGGCCGGTGGGAAGACCGAGGCGCCGGGCGGCCGCCGTGTCGAGCGACCGGCCCTGCAGGGAGTCCGCGCCCAGGCGCGTCGTGTCGGGGCGCGGCGGCCGGAGTGGCGGCCGAAGGGGCGGGGTCTGCGCATGGAGCGACCCGCCCAGGGCGAACAGCAGCAACAGGCCGACGGCGGCGGCGCTCGCCGCCCCTCCCCCGGCCCGCTGGCGCCGCACCCGGCGCTTCTCCACGACCCAGGCGCACCAGATGCTCACTTCGAACAGGAGCCACAGCGGCACCATCATGAGCAGCATGGAGACCGCGTCCGGCGGGGCGAGCAGGGCGGCGGCGACCGCCGAGATGGCGATGGCGTAGCGGCGGTTGCGGGCCAGGAACTGGGGCGTTACGAGACCGAGGATCGCGAGAATCACCACCACCAGGGGCAGCTCGGTGATGACGCCGAACGCGATGATCAGCTGGGCGGCGAACGCGAAGTACTTGTCCGCCGTGATGAGTGGGTCAAAGACGTTGTGCTGGAAGCTGAGCAGCACCCCCAACGCCCGGGGCAGCACCCACAGGTATGCGGCGGACGCGCCGGCGAGAAACAGCAGGGCGCCGGCGGACAGCGCCGGAATGATCAGGCGTCGCTCCCGCTCGTACAGCGCCGGCGTCAGGAACGCCCAGGCCTGGTATCCCACCACGGGCGACGCCAGCACCAGCCCCATGACGAAGGCGAACTTCAGGGTGATGAAGAACGGGTCGGTGGGACTGGTGACGCGCAGCTTGCCGCCGGGGATCAGCGGCTTGATCGGCTCAATCAGCAGCCCGATGACGTCGACGTGCTCGACGATCACCCAGCCCACCAGCGTGCCCACGACGACGGCGAGCAGGCTGTACAGAATGCGCCAGCGCAGCTCCTCGAGGTGGTCGAGGAACGGCATCTCGGCCCGGCTCTCGGGAGTGTCAGGCACGACTCACGACCGGCCCCGCCGGGCTAGCGCCCCAGGCGTTGCAGCTTGTCGCGCGCGAGATTGGCCTCGTCGGAGCGGGGATAGCCGGCGATCACCCGAGCGTAGTAGGTGCGGGCCGCCGCCTTGTCGCCCCGCTGCTCGGCGAGCAGGCCCAGCTTGTACAGGGCCGACGGAGCCCGCGACGAGTTGGGATAGGTCTTCACGACCTGTTGATACACCGCCGCCGCCGAGTCCGCGCTCTCCCCCGCGAACGTCTCACCCACGTAGAAGAGCGCGTCGGGCGCCCGCTCGTGAGTGGGAAACACGCGCAGGAACTCACGAAACCCCAGTCGGGCCGTCCCCAGGCTGCCGCGCCGGAATTGCTGCGCCGACAGCTCGTACATCTGGTCCGGTCCCGGCCCCGCCAGGTTGCCCGAGGGCCCGACCGGCACGGCGGCGCCGCCGCGGCTCGAGTCCGGGACCGGCACCGGTTGACGCGCCTGCTCCTCCAGCTTGCCCCGCAGCTCCGTGAGCCGCTGTTGGCTCTGGCCGGTCAGCTCCTGCACCGTGACGAGCTGCTGCTTCACCGCGAGCAACTCGGTCGTCATGTTGCCCCGCAGCTGCACCAGGTAGGCTTGCTGCGCCACGAGCTTTTCCTGCGCCGTGGCCAGGAGCATGCGTACCGAGTCGATCTGGACAGCGCGCGCGCTGTCGCCCCGCATGCGCTCCACGCGGAGCGCCTCGACCTGGAGCTCGACACGCCGCACATCGCCCTTGAGGGCGCAGCCGGCGGTGAGCCCCAGGCCGACGAGCGCCAGCCCCGCTCGCGTCACGCGCCCGCCGCTCAGGGCTGCTTCAGGGCGTCGCCGCCCGCCAGGATGTCGACCTCGTCGCGGCGATTCTTGGCCCAGGCCTCCTCGTTGTGGCCGGGATCGATGGGCCGCTCTTCGCCGTAGGACACCGTCTCGACGCGACTCGCGTCGATGCCGTGACTCACGAGGTACTGCTTGGCCGCCGTGGCGCGCCGATTGCCCAGGGCCAGGTTGTACTCGTCGGAGCCGCGCTCGTCGCAGTGTCCGCTGATGCGGATACGCAGAGCCGGGTTCGCCTGCAGGATCGCCACCTTCTGGTCGAGCACCGCGGCATCGCCGCCCCGGATGATCGCCTTGTCGTAGTCGAAGTGGATCATCGTCCCCAGAATCGTCTTCACCGCGTCCGTGGTGCGGCCGATCCCGGCGAGCGAGTCCGCCGTCTTCTGCCGGCGCTCGGCGTCTTCCCGCGCCCTCCGGTCTGCCTCATCCTGTGCCGCCTTCATGGAATCGTCGTGCGCCTTTTGAGCTCGGGCGAGCGAGTCCGCATCGGGGCCGGCTGAGACCGGCGCCGGCGTCTCCGGCTTCTTGCCAGGGCACGCGGCGACCGCCGCAACGGCCAGGCCGCTCAGCAGGAGCAAGGGTAGGCGTTTCATCGGTGCGAGTCCTCTCCGAATTCAAGGGGTCGACGGTGCGGTCTCCGGCAGACGCGGAGACCAGGCCGGCAGCCGCGCGCCGCTCTGTTGCAGCAGCGGGCGAATCCGGCCGGTTTCCAAATCGATGATCCAGAGCTGCCGATATCCCGAACGATCCGACACGAACGCCATATGGCGGCTGTCGGGGGCCCAGGTTGGATCCTCGTTCCGCCCTACTGAAGTGAGCTGCCGCACCGCACGCGTGCGCACGTCGAGGACAAACACCTGTAACGTGCCCGCCACGTCGCGGTGGAAGGCGACGGCCTGCCCGTCGGGTGACCACTCGGGGGCGTTGGAAGACCCCGTCGCCCCGTAGTCGAACGGCGCGAACAGCTGCTGGTCCGTCCCGTCCGCCGCCATCACATAAATCTGCGGCAGTCCCGCTCGCGTCGACACGAACGCGATCCGCTGGCCGTCGGGACTGTAGGTCGGTGACAAGTTGTCGTAAAAGCGGCCCACGGTCAAGCGCTGTAAGCAGCAGCCGTCCTTGATGTTGACCGTATAGATGTCGGTGCCTTCTTCAATGGCGCGGCTGAAGGCGAGCGTCTTGCCATCGGGGGAGAAGGCCGGGGTGAAGTCGAGCGCCTGCCCCGTGGTGGCCACCGGCGCTCGCTTCCCCGACGCGACGTCCTGCACGAACAGGCGGCCGTGCCCCTGCCAGAACTCCATGTAGGAGAAGCGCCGGCCGTCCCCCGCCCACGCCGGCGACATGGCCGCGTGATCCGTCGACGACACGAGCCGTCGGTCCGCCCCATCCTGATCGATGACGTACGCCTTCCCGTCCATCACGAACAACACGCGCGTGGCCTCGATCCCGGGCGCGCCGAGCGTGGCCTCGACCACGCGATCCGAGAGCCGATGCACCGCCATGCGGAAGCCGGGATCGGTGAGCGGAGGGAGCCGGGAACGCACCTCCCGGCGCACCGCGCCGCCGGCGACGTCGTGCACGGTGACGACCACGCTGTCGGCGCCGGCGGGCGTCACCGCCACGGCGAAGTCCGCGCCGAGCGCCTGGTACAGCGGGTAGTTGAGGCCCCCGGCCGACGCCGCCCCGCCGCTCGTCTTCCCGGTACCGGTCCCCGCGGCGGGGGGCGGGCCGAGCGCGGGCGACGGGGCCGCCAGGCGGATCGAGTCGCTGCCCGGCAGCGTGATCAGCTCGAAGCGGTCGCTGTAGTCGATGTCGCGCGCCATGACCGTGCGCACCGAGTCGAGCGCTGGCGCGCGGCCCGTCAGGATGACGATCCCGGGGCGCACGCCCGGTCGATACAGGATACCGATGCGCACGCCCCGATCGACCGCGGACGTGTCTTGGGCCACCAGGCGGCTGGACGGGTAGACCGCTACCACGATCGCCAGCAACCCCACCGGCTTCATTGCCGTTTCCCGCTGAAATAGAAGCGGACGAACAGCACGTCCGACGTCCAGCCGTCGGGAAGCGGTCCGAACGCCTTGCGGCGCCCCGCGTCCTCGATCGCACCTTGCGCTTCGAGATCGAACCCGAAGCTGCCCGATCGCTTGACGAACTGCATATCGCTGATCGATCCGTCGCGGTGAATGAGGAACCCGATTTCCGCGTCGAGCGGCGTACTCTGCTGCGGGCGCTGCCACCGGATCGCGATCTGAGAAATGATGTTGTTGGTATACGCGGGGAACGGAAACTCGATCCCCTCGGTGGACACCGTGAGCGGGTCGCTCCCCGTGGACGGCTGCTCGCCGGGGAGGGGCTGCGCCTTGGGCGTGGTGCGCGGCGCGGCCTCCCGCTTGGTGTTGTCCGCCACGGGCGGCGGCGGCGCGGGCGCCACGGTGCTCTTGGGAGACTTCGCCTTGGGTGCGGGCGCGGGCTTCTCCTCGGCCGGCCGCTCCACCGCCTCGGGCGCTTTACGCGCATCCTCGGTCGGCGCCGGCGCGGCCACCAGATGGACTCGGTATGTGGGAGGCGCCGCCTTGCGCGCGCTGGCGGCACCCACCAGAAACACCACCCCGACGGCGTGGACGAGGACCGTGCCCGCGAGACCGATGCCGACGTTGGCGGGCGCCCGGGGCCGGCGCTTCACCGCTCGACCGTCTCCGGCTCGGCCACGAGGCCCACGTCGTTCACGCCCGACGTCCGGATGACCGCCAGCACCTGCACCACGTCGGCATACGGCACCCGACCGTCGGCCCGGAGGTACACCCCAGTGGGCCGTTTGGTTCGCACGAAGGCCGGAAACGTGGCGCGGAAGTCGTCGTAGGAGAGCGCCGCCTGGTCCATAAAGATGCGCCCATCGCGGTCCAGCGTCACGACCAATCCTGACTTCGGCTCGAGCGGGCGCGCTTCGGCGCGCGGCAGACGGACGTCCACGCCGCCCTGCATGATGGGCGCGGTGATCATGAAGATGATGAGCAGCACGAACGCGACGTCGACGAGGGACGTGACGTTGATGTCGGCGTTCAGGGGCAACTCGCCATGCCCGCACAGACCCCCACCGCCTCCCACCAAGCCGGCCATTACAGCCTCCCTTCGCGCGCCATGGTCCCGATGATCTCTTGGGCAAAGCCCTCGAGCTCTCCGGCGAACAGCCCCAGGCGGTTCACGAACAGGTTGTACGCCATCACGGAGGGGACCGCCACCGCCAGTCCCGCGACGGTCGTCACGAGCGCCTCGGCGACGCCCGGCGCGACGGCGCCGATGTTTCCGGATCCGCCCACGGCGATCCCAATGAAGGCGTCCATCACGCCCAACACGGTGCCGAGCAGGCCGAGCAAGGGGCTGACGGACCCGAAGGTGGCGAGCCACGGGATGAATCGAGCCGCGGCGTCGCGCTCGGCCGCGACCTCCTTGGCCAGCACCATGCGGAGCGCCTCGAGCTGCGTCATCGTCAGGGCGCTCTGGGTGGCCACCGCCGGCCCGTTGTCCTTCAAGCCGCCGGGCTTGAGCTCGGAAAAGAAGTGGATCCCCTCGCGCAGCAGTCGGTTGTAGGGCGAGGACGGCAGCCGCATGGCCGCGTGGTAGGCATCGTCCAGCCGCGGCGCACGCTCGATCTCCGCCATGAACCGGTCGGCGTAGCGGCGCATGCGGCGGAACTGCCACCACTTGAGGAAAATGAGATACCAGGAGGCGATCGAGAAGACGACGAGGATCGCGAGGACGAACTTCGTCTCGCGGCTGGACGTGAGCACCAGCTCCCACGGCGTCGTCGGAACCGCCCGGCCCACCTGTAGCAGGAGCACGCTGTCAACCCTCCTCAGTTCCCGTACCCGAGCGGGTGCGCACGGTGCCACGCCCACGCACTCGCGATGATCTCTTCCAGACTCGAATGGCGCGGACGCCACGCCAGCAGCCGTTCGGCGCGGCCCCGCGCCGCCACCAGGAACGGCGGATCTCCCGGCCGGCGCGGCCGGGCGAGCGTCGCGACGGCGCGCCCGGTCACGTGGCGCGCGGCCTCCGCCACGGCCAGCACGGAGCTCCCCGCTCCCGTGCCCAGGTTGACGGCCCCGGCGCCGTCCAGCGCCGCGTCGAGCGCCCGGATGTGGGCGTCCGCAAGGTCGAGCACGTGGACGTAGTCACGCACCGCGGTTCCGTCGGGCGTCGCGTAGTCGGTGCCGTACACCTCCAGGGCGGGCGCCCGACCCTGCGCCACCCGGAGCACGTTGGGAATGAGGTGGGTCTCGGGGTCGTGATCTTCGCCGTAGCGCTCCGAGGCGCCCGCCGCGTTGAAATAGCGGAGACTGATCGAGGCGACGCCATGCGTCCGCGCCGCCACGCCCAGCATGCGCTCGAATTCCACCTTGGTCTCGCCATACGGGTTCACGGGCGCCGCCGGCGTATCCTCGCCGATCGGCTCGGCCCCCTGGTGGCCGTAGATCGTACACGACGAAGAGAAGATCACCCGTCGTACACCCGCGGCGACCGTGGCGTCGAGCAGCACGCGGCCCGCGGCGACGTTGTTCGCGTGGTACTTCGCGGGGTTCGCCACTGACTCGGCCACCAACGCGAAGGCGGCGAAGTGCATGAGGGCATCGACGCTGTGACGCTGGAACACGTCGTCGAGCACGCGCCGGTCGCCCACGTGGCCCTCCAGGAACTCGACCCCGGGCGCGATTGCCGCGCGGTGCCCCGTGCTCAGGTCGTCGAGCACGATCGGCACGTGCCCTCGGGCGAGGAGCTGCTCCACGACGACGCTGCCGATGTACCCCGCCCCTCCCGTGACCAGGACCCTATGTCCCATCCCGTCGCTCCAAACCGAACAGCCGCTTCAGGGCGTCGAGCAGCCCGTACCCCCGGCCGGCACGCGCGGCTTCCTTCAGAGCGACGGTGGGCTGGTGGAGGAACTTGTTGAGCAGCGCCTGGCTGAAGTACTCGATCTGGTCGCGATCCTCGGGGCTCAAGTGCGGGAGGCGGCGCAGCGTGCGCTCGAGCTCGGCGGCGCGCACCGCTTCCATTCGCTCGCGAAACTCCCGCAGCACGGGCACGACCACCAATCCGCCGTACCACCCCCAGAAGCGCTCGACCTCCTCGGTCACGATCCGCTCCGCCGCGGGGATGTCGTTCCGACGCTCGGCCGCCGCGTGCGCGGCCACGGCCTGCAGGTCGTCGAGATCGTACAGGAAGACGTTCTCGAGCTGGGCGACGGCCGGCTCCACATCCCGCGGGACGGCGAGATCGAGAATGCACAGGGGGCGTCCGCCGCGCCGCCCGATGGCCGGTGCGACCCGGTCCCACGTGACGACCGCGTGTGGTGCCGCGGTCGAGCTGAGCACGATGTCGCAGTCGCTGAAGTGGTCCCACGCCTCGTCGAGCGGGAGCGCCCGGGCGCCGAGCTCTTCGGCGATCGCCTTGGCCCGCTCGTACGTGCGGTTCGCCACCAGCGTGACGCGCACCCCCTCGGCCACGAGGCACGTGGCGGCCAGTTCGGCGATGTCACCGGCGCCCAGAATCAGCGCGGAGCGGCCGGCGAGTTGGGTGAAGATCTTGCCGGCCACGGCGACCGCCGCGGACGGCGCCGACGCGGCGCCGGTGGCGATACCGGTCTCACTGCGCACCCGGGCGCCCACCAGCAGCGCCGACTGGAACAGGCGGTGCAGCACCGGTCCCGCCACGGGCTTCGAGACGTCCCACGCCTCGCGCACCTGCCCCTGAATCTGCGGCTCGCCAAGGATCATCGAATCGAGACCCGCCGACACGCGGTACAGGTGCCGCACGGCGTCCCGGTCGCGCCGGATGTAGCCGTACTCGCTGGCGCTGCGCCCGACGGCCCCTCCCAGGCGCTCCGAGAGAAGCGCCCACACCGCTTCGGGGACGGCGTCGTCGGGCTCGGCCAGGTAGAACTCCGTGCGGTTGCACGTCGAGAGCAGCACACCGCCACGCGCCCCGGCGGCCAGCACCCGCTCGAGCGACTGCGGCACCTCCCCCACCGCGTGGGCGAAGCGCTCGCGCACCTCGAGGGGTGCCGTGCGGTGATTTACGCCCAGGACCGTAATGCTCATGACGCCGTCGCTCAGAGGAACCGCTGGGTCCCGGGCGTCGTGAGCTTGAGCGCGAGATACACGAGCAGGACCGCGGCGAAGCTCGCGATACTCGCGAACGCCGCGCGCCGCCCCGCCCAGTGCCGCACCACGCGTACTCCCACCGCCCACCCGAGAACGAGCCACATGAGCATCCCCCACACGACCTGCGCGGCATTCACCGACACACCGCCCGCGTAGCGCACGCCGAACCCCAGCAGCACGCCCAGGGTCACGGTGGGAAAGCCCACCACCAAAGATAGATGGTTGAGCTGGTCCAACCGCTCCAGCGGGGGGAACAACCGGAACACCTGGCCGAACCGCTTCGCCTTGAGCTCGCGGAACTGCAGCAGGTAGAGCGCGGCCGCGATGAACGCGAGCGCCAGCATGGCGAGGCCCAGGATGCTGATGGTGATGTGCAGGATCGACCACGGGCTGCGTCCCGCGACCGGGCGCGCCTCCGGCACCAGACCGATCAGCAGCGCCAGCCCGATGAGCCCCGTGGCGAGCGGTCCGGTGAACACTCCGACGGCGGACGCCCGAAACGCCGCTTCACTCGCCACCTGGAAGAGCGCAAGGAACAGCGCGAGCATGGATAACGTCGGGGCGACGCCCATGAACGGCGTCAGCCGCATCACGCCCAACGCGTGCGCCGCGATACCGGCGATGGGTACGCCCAGCAGCAGGCCTCGAGGTGCGGGTCGCAGCCCGGCGAACGGTGCGAGCACCAACACCGTGGCGAGCGCGTACAGGCCCAGGGCGACGAAATGAGTAGTGAGCACCACGAGCCGTGAACACCGGCCCCGCCGAAGCGGGGACCGGCGAATCAGGAAGGCATCTTCCGGATGAGCCGCACCGGCATGCCCGGAACGAGGTTGGCGTGCTCGATATTGAGGATCAGTCCCGAGGACGAATGGTCCCGCGTGTGCACGATCTCGACGATCACCTGCACCTGCTCCGAGGACGTACCGGGCATGCCGGACGCCGGCTTGAACGCCTCGAACACGTCTCCAGGGCTCACGCCGTCGACCCGCCCCCGATTGATGAAGATGACCTGCTGGGGACCGGTGAGCACATGCGTGTCCCGCTGGGCGATCACGGTGCCCTCGAGCCCCCCATCGACCGGCGTGGGGCGCACCTGGCCCGGGTCTTTGAACGGCTCGAGCGGCAGCGCCAGATGACCTTCGTGGATACGACCGAACTGCATCACCACGTCCGCCAGCACCTGCCGACGCTGCGGCTCCGTCACGCGCGCCACGCCCACCGGCACAACGACGCCGCCCCATCCGGTGATGTCGCGATCCACACGCACGATCAGCAACGAGTCGCCCACGTGGTACGAGGCGTTCCGCGGCGCCTGGATGGCGATCTGATCGAACGTCGTGGCCGACGAGCGCTCGGTGAGCCGCGGAATCGCCGGGGTTTCCGTATTCCCTAGGACCCGGCCGTAGGGCAGCCGCTCCTGCTCGGTGAGGAATCCAGCCGAGTAGAACTCGCCCCGGCGCAGCGGACGGTACGGCTGATTCGCGTACGCCCGCAACTCGTCGCGTACCTCCTGCGACGGCGTCCGACGCCGATCGAAGATGGTCTGGTAGATCTCGGTGGGCCCGGGCGGCGGCGGGGGCGCCTCGACCGTGGTGTCGACCACGGCGGTGGTATCGGCGGCGGCCACCACGGTATCGGCCGTGGGCGTGGGCTGCGCATGGACCGTGTCGGTAGCGACCCGCTGCGGCGCGGCGACGGCCGTGGTGTCGGGCGCCTGCGCGACGCTCACCGCGCCCGCGAGGTTCAGCTCCTCACCGGGATAGATCCAGTGCGGGTCGTCGATGAGCGCCGTATTGAGGCGATAGATCTCGGGCCAGAGCAGTGGATCGCTGAAGTAGAGCTGGGCGATGGACCAGAGGCTCTCGCCCCGGGTGACGACGTGAGTCGCGGGGAGCTGGCCCCCCGGGGCCGGCGCGGGCGCCGCTTGCGACGTGTCCGGCGCCGGCCGCGACGTGTCCGGCCGAGCTTGCGTGGTGTCCTGCGCCACGAGCCCCGGCGCCGGCCCCGCGAGCAGCCCTGCTACAAGGGCGAGCAGGGCTGCTCGTTCAGAACGGCAGATCGTCGTCCTCCTCATCAAGGGCCTCCGGGAACGCGTCGAGCGATTCCGCTTTGCCCCCCGCCTCGGGTGCCACCTTGGCGGCGGCCTTGGCCCGCGCGAAGTCGCCCGAGCCCTCCCCAGCTCCCCCGCCTCCCCCGCCTCCCCCGCCCCGCGACGACAACAGGAGCACTTCCCGCGCGATGATCTCGGTGGTGTACCGCGTCTGCTTCTCCCGATCCTCCCAAGTCCGGTACTCGACCCGCCCCTCGACATAGATCCGGTCGCCCTTCTTCATGTACTTCTCGGCCAGGTCGGCGAGCTGGGCGCCCTTATTGTTCCAGCAGATCACCCGGTGCCACTCGGTCTTCTCCTGCTTCTCTCCCCCCTGCCCCGTCCACTGCCGGCTCGTCGCCAGCGACAGCGTGGCGACGCGGGAGCCGTTGGCGGTGCTCCGCACCTCGGGATCGGCCCCTAAGTTCCCGATTAGCATGACCTTATTCAGACTGCGGCTCACGACGAACCTCCGGGCGCTAGGCGGGTCCGGGACCAAGGGCGACAACAGTATATGACCCGCAAGTCATTCTGTCAATCAAAGATACGCCACTTGTGCTAAAGTTTTGCAGACACCCCGGCCGCGGCAACCGCGGCGCACAGCACCACCGCATCCTCGACCGGCCGGCGGTAGTACCGCGCCCGCCGGGCCACCGCTCCGAACCCGAGCGCTTCGTACAGCCGCCGGGCGCCGGCGTTCGACTCCCGCACCTCGAGGTACACCACGCGCACTCCGCGGGCCCCCAGGGCGGCGAGCACGTGCTCCACCAGCGCCCGTCCCACGCCGCGCCGCCGATGGGCCACCGCCACGCCGAGGTTGAGGATCTCCCCCTCGTCCGCCGCGCACTGCGCGACCACGTAGCCGGCGACCAGGCCGCCCAGCTCCGCGACGAGGAACGGCACACCCAACGTCACGCACTCCGCGAAGTCGCGGCGCGACCAGGGATCGGAGAATACGGTGCGCTCGATCGCGGCGACGTCGTCGACGTCAGCCGGCGTGGCCGGACGAATCCGGGAAAGGGCGGCCGTGGCGCGCCTCCCATTGGGCCTGCGCTTCGGCAGGGCGTCCGTAGACGGGTTCGGCAGTGGCCGCATCGTCGAGTGCACGACCCACCCCGGCGCGCCCGAGCAGGGCGAGCAGCATCGTCGCGGTTGGGGGGAGGCTCTCGAACGGCACGGGAGGCGCGCCCGCCCAAGTGGTCATCTGGTCCGCGAACCGGGCGATACCGCCGCCCACCACGAGGCGGGGGCGCACTGGGGCGATCCGCGCGAGCTCGGCCGGCGTCAGCACCGTGGGCTGCACCAAGGTGTCCACCCGGGTGGGATGGAAGACGTACATTGCGCCGTATACCTGACCGCGCAGCGCGTCGAAGCAGACCGCCACGGGATCGGTGCCGACGCGCGGCGCTGCACCGGCGGCCGCGGCCATGAGCGACGGGATGGCGCGGATGTCGAGGCCGGCGTCGTGCGCCAGGCCCTTCGCCGCCGACCACCCGATGCGCAGCCCGGTGAAGCTCCCCGGTCCGTCCCCGACCACGATGCCTTCCAGGTCGCGCGGTCGGAGGCTCCTTCGGCTGAGCACGAAGTCGACCAGCCGGATGATCTCCGCGGCGTGGCGGCGGGCTCCCTGCACATGCGCCCCGCTCTCGGCGGCCGGCGGCCTGCCCAGCGCGACGCTGGCGATGTCGGTGGCTGTATCGATCGCGAGCCAGTGACCGCTCATCTCTGCCCCACACCGCGGCTCACCGAATCTCCTCCAGTTCGCGGGTATCAGGATCCGGACCGTACCCGAGTCGAAACTGCCGGTCCAGCGGCGGGGTCCACGGGCCCGCGCGCTCCGGCCATTCGATCAGCAGGATGGCTCCGTCCCGCACCATGTCCTCGAACGCGAGGTCGCGCGCCTCGTCGGGCGACTTCAGCCGGTAGCAGTCCACGTGGTAGACCGGACGTCCGGCGGACGTCTCGTAGTGATGCACGAGGGCATAGCTGGGACTGGTGGCCGGGACCCGCGCGCCGAGGCCTTCGCAGATCGCCCGGACCAGGGTCGTCTTCCCGGTCCCGAGCTCGCCCGAGAGCCCGATCACCGCGGGGCTCGCGAGGTCGCGCCCGAGCGCTTCACCGAACCGCTGGAGCTCGTCCGCGGACAGGCGCATGACGGCCGGTGTCGGCCTCGGCCCGGAGCTCGAGGATCTGGTCGCGCAGCACAGCGGCGAGCTCGAAGTCGAGCTCTTCGGCGGCGGCCTGCATCTGGCTCTCCAGCAGCTTGATGAGCGCGTCGCGCTCCTTCGCGTCGGCCGGGCGCGGTACGCCCCCTTCAGCGGGGCGCGCGGTCTTGGCGTCCGCAAAGCGGGTCGCGAAGCGCACCTGGTCCACCGATTTCACGATCGACCGCGGCGTGATGCCGTGCTGCGCGTTGTAGGCCACCTGCGCCTCCCGCCGGCGGGTCATCTCGTCCAGGGCGCGCTGCATGGAGCCGGTGACGCGGTCGGCGTAGAGAATCGCACGTCCTTGGAGGTGCCGGGCCGCGCGGCCGACGGTCTGGATGAGCGACCGGTCGGAGCGCAGGAAACCTTCCTGGTCGGCGTCCAGGATGGCGACGAGCGACACCTCCGGCAAATCGAGCCCCTCGCGCAGCAGATTGATTCCTACGAGCACGTCGAACTCG
>QHTP01000019.1 GCA_003220855.1 Gemmatimonadota bacterium | reverse complement strand
CGCGCCACGACCCGAAATAGCGCGCGATCACGATGGCGCCCTTGACCGAGATGCCCATCCGCTCGAGCCGCTCGTAGTCCGCCGGAACGCCGTAGTTCACGTACACGAGCGGGGCCGTGACGTCGCCGTCGATCGAGTAGGCGTTGTACGTCGGCAGCTGCTCCGCCTGTTGCCCGGAGGTCGGGTCGCCCGGGACGGGGGGCTCCTGGAGCTTGGCGACGAACTTGGTGGGCGCCACGAGCTCCACCACCCGCTCTTTAGGCGTGGGAAACAGCACGTCGAACGTCTCGATCCGCGCCTCCAGCCCGAAGCTCTTGAACTTGGCGAGGAGCCACTCGGCGTTGTCTTTGTCGTACGCGGAGCCGACATGGTGCGGCCGCGCGGAGAGGTGGCGCATGTACTCCCGCAAGGAATCGGGCGAGGGGATGGCGCGGAGCTTCGCCTCCCACTCCCGTTCGGCCTTCGCCGCGTCGGTCGAGTAGCCGCGCAGGTCGGCGGCGGGGGCGGGAGCCATGGCGACGAGAAGGCAGGCGAAAGCGAGCGCAGGGACGGAGCGGGCGGGCGAGCGCATGCGACAAACCTCAGTGGTTAATAGTTCAGAGGAGGCCACAGAGCGAGAATCGACCCCGTGGACTCCCTTCACCGCGAGCGGTGTTGGGCGAAGAGCCAACTCACGAGTGCCGGCGACCCGTATGCTGCGTCCCACACGTTGTGGTTCGTCCCAAGCACCTCGAGATACTGCACGGGCGCGCCGACAGCCTTCAAGGCCGCCGCGGCCTGACGCGACTGCTCGACGGGAACCGCCGCGTCAATCTCACCGTGGACAATCCACGTTGGGACGCGGCGCAGCTGACGAGCAAGAGCTTCGAAGGCGGGACCGCTGTCCGCGGGAACGACTGGCGTGAACGCGCGGGCCGTGGAGAAGAAGGCCGTGACGAACCCGCAGATCGGGACGAGGGCCGCAAAGCGGGACGGATAGCGATACGCGAGGTACCACACTCCATTGCCGCCCATGGACAGGCCTGTGAGGTACACGCGGTCGGAGTCGACTTGGAACTCTCGGCTCACTTGCTCCAGGGCTGCGATGGCGACTTGCGCCGGCGTCCCCGTCCAGAGCGACTCCGCCGGGAGCTGTGGGAAAACGATGATTGCGGGGAAACGAGCGGCATTCTGGCGAACCGCGGCGCCCAAGCCCACTTGGGTCGGAAGGAGGCCGTCGTCGCCGCGCTCGCCTGCGCCGTGCAAGAAGAGAATGACTGGCCAACGTTGCGACGCCGTGTACGAGAAGGGGACGAATACCTGGTAGTGGTGAGACTGCCCTGCCAGGGACACCCGACGGTCTAAGAACCCCGTCTGCGGAGTCTGGGCTTCGAGGGTCCGCGTCAGGAGCGCCAGGAGCGCCGCCGTCCGGATGACTCGCCAATCCATCGGTCCACCTCAGTGGATAGGGGCGCCGCAGGGAAGCGAAATTGGCCCCGGTGGATTCGAACCACCATTCCCAGATCCAAAGTCTGGTGTCCTGCCGTTGGACGAGGGGCCAGCGACTAACTGGCGCTTGAACTTAGCGGGGCAGGGGCGGGCGCGGGAGTCTCAGGGCGTCGAGAAGGCGTCGCGTTCGCAAACCGCTTGCTGACAGCGCGGGCGAGGTCCACTTCGTGAGAGGAGCCAACGCGGGCTTGACCGTCGCTTGATCCTCCTGGCGCACGTTGGGCGCATCTCATAACGGAGTTGCCTCATGCTGCCCCTGAGATCCGTACCCATCATCGTAGTCGCAGCGTCCCTCTTCGCGTGTGGTGGTGGCGACAGTCAAGGGCCGAAGCTCGCGGACGTTGCCGGCGCGTGGAGGGCCACGTGGACCAACATGTCAGGCGGTGGGCACAGTTGCGGCCTGACGCTCGCTATGACGCTGACGCACCAGGGCACCGCGTTCACCGGTTCGTACAGCAACGCGATCGTCGCTTGCGACGGTCAGAGCAGCGCCCCGTTCACCGGAACCGTTGTCAACGGCGCGGTGAACGGTGACCAGGTCAGCTTCGACCTCGACACGACCGCCCTGCATCAGACAGGAAGCCTGAGTGGGGCGTCGATGTCCGGGCCGGCGACGTGGACCCTTAGCAGCGGCACCAGCACGATTGTGCTGACCGGGAGCTGGGCGGCGACGCGCTAGCAGGGCTCGCTAAACGATCACGGCCCCAGCGCGACCCCCTGCGTCTGGCCGTGCTTCGTCTCTACATCGTACGCGCGGTTGCGGGCGCGACCGTCCGCCACGAGCTGCTCCGCCGTGCGCGTGGCGTCGCTCGAGAGCAGGTCGCAATTCGCCCCCCGCAACGGCGTGAGCGCGGCCATCACCTCGCGGGCGTTGCGCTCGGCGATCGCCCGGTGCCCGGCCTCGTGCAGCCGGACGGCCCTCAGGTACGCCTGCCACGACTTCACGACCTCGGGGGTCGCCGTCGCGGGTGGCTTCCAACGTGGCAAGGTGACGGCGACGTTGAGCGTGACCTTCACGTCGCGCAGCACGCAGCCGTCCGGACGCGACGTCGCGGCGTAGCTCCACTCGATGCTCCACACGGTCAACGCGTCCCGCGACTTGCCGCTCTCGTCCTTGGGGCCGAGTCGGTTGATCTGATCCCGCAGGGCGCCGGCGCTCGATCCATCGATATCGTAGTACTGCTCGGTCGCCACCATCGACGGCCGCGGTGCGCTGGCGGCGACGGGTGCCGTCGCCGGTGCGGGAGGCGGAGCGACCTCAGGAGACGAGGACCCGCACGCATATGCGAGGGCGACGGCCGCGAGTGTTACCGTCCGCATGACCGCGCTACGCCAGCGTGATGTCGTGCTCGATCACCAGATTCAGCGGCAACCCCTGGATCTCGAGCCGGGCGCGCGCTTTCAGGGTCTCCGTACCCTTGAGCTTGCCCGAGCGCACGGCCGCGTCGACGCTCTTCTCGATCTCGCGCTGCGCGTCGACGCCGAAGTGCTTCAGGAACTTGCGGACGGAAAGATTGAACGCCTCGTCGTTCATGGAGTCACCTTGAAGACTTGATCGTGCTGCCGCGTGCGTTCGGTCACTTGGATCGCGACCTCGTCGCCGACGTTGGCCTGCGGAACTTTCTGGTGATTCACTTCCATCGAGACGATCGACGCCGTGAAATCCGTGGTATGTCCGTGGAACCGGATGCGGTCGCCCACCGCCAGGGCGCCCTCGGTCACGCGCACGACGGCGACGCCCGGTCCCTTGAAATAGTGCACCACCGTTCCGACGAGTTGCTCCGGCATTCGGCCCCCCTCCGACCCTTGAAAAAAGCCGCCCTGCCGCCGCCTAGGGAAGGGGCTCCGGCCCAGCCGCCGGCACGGCCCGGGTGGTGGTGCCGATCAGCTGCTGGTGTTTCTCGCCCAGCTGCATCCGCGCATCGTCACGCAACCGCTCGCTCGCGTATACGGCGGCGACGGCGCTGCCGGAGCCGCACAGCCGCACCCAGTAGGGATGCGTGGCGGCGAGCCGCTCGAACAGGGCCCGCAGCGGAGGATGCTTGCCGAAGACCGGGATTTCGAAGTCGTTCCCGCCCAGCCGCCCGACGCTGCCCCAGGTCGTGAATGCGTCGCCGGCGAGGACGACCGGGCCGTGCACGGGCGGCTCCGGGTGCAGCTGGTCCCACCAGCGGTAGGCGTCCGGCGTGGCGACGCCCACCGGTGGCACCGCGAGCAGGACCGGGGCGGCGGGGGGCGGCGTGAGCCGGAACAGCCGCTCGCCGCGACCCCACGCCACCGCCGCGGGCGCGCCGCTCGCGCAGAACGCCACGTCGGCACCCAGCCGCGCCGCACAGTGGAGGAGCTCGGGGCGGGGCACGGCGTCGCCCGCCAGCGCGTTCACGGCGTGCAGCGTTGCGGCGGCGTCGCTCGAGCCGCCGCCCAGGCCGGCCCGGACGGGGATGCGCTTGGTGAGCTCGAGCGCCACGCCGAACGTGTGACCCGTCGCGTCGAGCACGGCGCGCGCCGCCCGGACCGCCAGGTTGTCGTCGGCCGGGCCGAGGGCGGGCCCGTGCACCGTGAGCGCGACGCCCCCGCCCGCCGGGGTGCGCGACACGGTCAGCTCGTCGGCGAGCTCGAGCAGCGCGAACGCCGTCTCGATCTGGTGGTAGCCCCCCGATTCTCGCGCGAGGATGCGGAGGAAGAGGTTGAGCTTCGCGTGCGCCGAGATGCGCACCCGGCCTGGCGGGGACGCCACGGCTCAACCCTCCGTCGCCGCCGCCGTGCGCAGCTCCCCGAGACGCAACCGCAGCCGCGACAGCGAGTACAGCCCCAGCAACGTGACCGGCAGGAACGTGCTCACGTGATAGGCCACCGCGTAGCTCACTGCGCGCGTCGCGTCGATGCCGAACAGGGCGAGGGTCGCCCGCGTCGCCGCCTCGAACACGCCGACGAACCCGGGCGAGCTCGGCAGCGCCACGCCGAAACCGATGATCCCCTGCAGCAGGAACGCGCCCACGGCGGGCACGGGCAGCCCGAACGCCCGGAAGCACACGGCGAAGGCCGCGGCGTTCACCAGCCAGAGCACCACCGACCAGAGCACGACCGCCAGGAAACGGCCCGGGCTCTTGAGCACCTCGAGGCCCGCCACCAGCCCATCGGCGATCCGCATGACCCGATCCGCGACGCGCGCGGACAACAGCGCGTGGGTCGCGCGACCGAGCAGCGCGAGCCAGGGTGCGGGCCGGTGCACCACCAGCACCGCCACCACCAGCACGACTCCGAAGAAGGCGGCGGCGGTGGTGGTGATCGCGGACACCGACGTCCGGCCGATGTCGGCCTGGTGGGGGAACGCGGAGGAGCCGATCGCGACGGCCATCAGGCTCACGAGCATCAACCCGTCGAACACTCGCTCCACGCCCACCGACGCGAGGGCCGTCGAGAAGCGCACCGGCAGCTGCCGCGACGCCACGTACGCCCGGGCGAACTCGCCGGCGCGCACCGGGAGCAGATTGTTCGCCATGAAGCCGATGGCGGTGGCGTGCCATAGCGCGCGGAGCGGATAGGCGCCGCCGCCCACGTCGCGCAGGATGAGCCGCCAGCGGAGCGTGCGGATCGGGAACGTGAGGGTCGCGAGCGCGACGGTCGCCAGCATGAGCCCGCGATTTGCCCGCCGCACACCGTCCACCAGATCGCGGGCACTGACGCCGTGCAGTGCCCACGCCAGGAGCCCGAGCGTGATCCCGAGCCCCACGACCCACGCCCACCGCGAGGCGGAGGCGCGGTTACGACCTAGTCGAACCGGGACCGGGCTCGAGGGCGAGGGCAACGAGGTCGCAGACTTCTTCGACGAAGGCGCGGAGGGAGTCGCCGCTCGCCTGTTTCGCCGCGGCGCGCAGCTCCTGGGCGCGCGCGAGCGCGCGGTCTCCGCGGTACAGCAGGCTGCCGACGTCGACGACCGCCGGCTCGGCCAAGGGGGACGGGGGGGACGGGGGGACCGGCGCGGCGGCGCGTGGACCGCCGGCGAGCAGCTCGTCCAGCGACGCGGCGCCGATCCCGCCGCCCGCCAGTCGCTGATAGGCGGTCCAGGAGCCGACGAGGTCGGCCGTCTCCGGCACGGGCGCATCGGCGGGCGGCGCCGGCCTGGGCGGCGGTGCGGAGGGAGGCATGGGACGCGGCGCGGGCGGCGGAGCGCCGGGCTGCACGGCGCGAATCGCGGCCGTCACGGCATCGAGCTCGGCCGCGAGCGCCTCTTCGTCGCCGCCGGCCGAGCGCGCCAGCACGTCGCCGGCCCGGCGCAGCTCGGCGGCGACGGCGGCCGGACTCGTCACCGCTACGCCGGACGCGACGGCCTCGCGCGCGGCGATCGCGAACTGCGCTACGCGGTCGGCGAGCACCCCGCCCCCGGCGTTCGCGAGCGCGCGGAACGTGGTGCCGAGCGTGTGGGCGCGCAGCTCGCGCTGCGTGGCCGACGGCGCCCGCTCCAGCGAGTCGGCCGCCTGGCGCAGGTGGTCGCCGTGGCTCACGAGCTCGAGCCGGCCCAGGGTCGAGGGGCGGGCGGCCGGAATGCCGCGCGACACGATGTGCGGGCCAGAGTCGCCGTAGTAGAGCGTGCCGATCGACACGACGTCGGGCTCGCTCTGCAGGAACCGGACGAGCTGCGCGGCGAACTGGCGGAAGTCCGGCCCTTCGGGGTCGGGGCGGCCGCGCTCGGCGACCTCGCGGGCCGCGCGGGCGATCGCCGTGGCCCCGGCCTGAAACAGCTCGCCCACGTTGGCGGGCGGGTCGATGCCGGCGCGCGACAGCTCGGCGATGGCGCGCTCGATTCCCTCGAGCAGGTCGGGGAGCGGGGGCAGGTCGTTCATGGCCGCGAGGCCGCGCAGCGGCTGCAGCGCCCGCAGCACGTGCTGTAGCGGGTCGTGCGCCAGCGGATTGGCCCGCAGCGCCTGGGCGGCCCGGTCGAGGGCGCTCGCGATCGCGGCCCCTTCCCGGGCCACGAACGCCCGGGCACCGGCGTCCAGTCCCAGCGCTTCCGCGGCCCGCACCTGCGCCGAGGGCCGCCCGGCGAGCTGCTCGAGCTCCTGGGAGAGCGCCTCCGCCTTCGCCGTGTCGGCGTCGCTCCAGGTCGGCGCCCGGCGCACGAAGATCTTCAGGTCGTCCACACCGCGCACGGCCAGCTGCTTGGTCTGCGGATCCCAGGCCCGCCGCCCCTCGCGTACCGCCCGCGCCAGGGCTTCGAGCGCGGCCGCGGTACGGGCGATGGCGTGCTGGTTGGCCATCAGCGCGCTGCCGCGCAGCGCGCGGGCGAGTCGCACCAGCTCGTCGGCGCCGGGGCTGTCGCCCACGGCGAGCAGCGCATCGAGCCGCTCGAGATACTCCCCCGCCTCGAGGGCGAAGAAGTCGGACATGCCGAGCGGTTTGGGAGGTCCAGTCATCGCGCTACCAAGCTAAGCTTTTCGGGCCTCGTCGACCAACTGCCGCATGCGGCGCACCGCCTCTTCCATTCCCCAGAATACCGCATTGCTCACGATCGAGTGCCCGATGTTGAGCTCCTCGATGTCGGCGATGGCGGCGACGGGTTGCACGTTCTCGTAGGTCAGGCCGTGCCCGGCGTGGACCGCGAGGCCACGGGCGCGCGCGTGGGCCGCCGCGCGCGCCAGCGCCCGCAGCGCGGCGTCGCTCGTGCGCCAGGTGCGGGCGTAGCGGCCGGTGTGCAGCTCGATCGCGGGGACCTGGAGCTCTGCGGCACGGTCGATCGTGGCGCGGTCGGGGTCGATGAACAGGCTCACGCGGATGCCCGCGTGCGCGAGCCGGCGCACCGCGGCCGCGACGCGGGCGTCGCCCCGGCGCAGTGCGAGCCCGCCCTCGGTGGTGATCTCCCGGCGCCGCTCGGGGACGAGCGTCGCCTGGAACGGTCTGATGCGCGCGGCGATGCGCACGATCTCGGGCGCCGCCCCGAGCTCGAGGTTCAGGACGGTGCCCACCGACGCCGTGAGCGCGCGCACGTCGGCGTCCTGAATGTGACGCCGGTCCTCGCGCAGGTGCACGGTGATGCCGTCGGCGCCGGCGCGCTCCGCGGCCGCCGCGGCCCGCACCGGGTCGGGCTCGTCGGTCTTGCGCGCTTCGCGCAACGTCGCGACATGATCAATGTTGACGTAGAGCCGCATGCCGTCTTACCTTCGGGTCACTCCGACCCACTCGAGGACGCGTTCGTGAGGCCACGACTGCTCGTGCTCGTCGCGCTGTGCGCCCTCGCGTGCGGGGGCGGGAGCGGGTCGCAGGCGCCCGCGCCGCAAACGCTGCCAGAATCTCTGGCGCAGTTCCTGTCCGCCGTCAAGGCGAACGACCTCGAGCACATGATGGCGCTGTGGGGCACGGAGCGTGGTCTCGCTTCCGGATGGATGAAGAGCGACGAGCTGAGGCAGCGCCTCACGGTGCTCCAGATCTATCTGAACCACGTCGGCTATCGCGTGATCGAAGGCCCGCTCCCCGTGACGAACAAGGCCGATCGGCGCATGTTCCGGGTCGAGCTGCAACGGGCGACCTCGTGCACCGTGGTCGTCCCGATCGAGCTCGCGCATGCGAAGGACGGTCGCTGGCTCGTCGTCGGCACGGACCTCGCGGCGGTCGGCAATCCCTCCGAGCCGTGCAAGCGCTGAGGTCGGTGGAACCGCGCGAGGCGTTCGAGTGTTGAGCTATTCGGTGAGCTCGAGCAAGACGCCCGCTGTTGCTTTGGGGTGCACGAAGGCGATGCGCCGGCCGCCGCTGCCGCGCCGCGGGAGCTCGTCGATGAGATGATACCCCGCGGCGCGACAGCGTTCGAGTGCGCGGTCCAGGTCCGGCACACGGTAGCACACGTGATGGATGCCGGGGCCGCGTTTGGCGAGGAATCGCGCGACCGGGCCGTCGGGGTCGCGCGGCTCGAGCAGCTCCACCTGGACGTCGCCCAGCGCCAGGGGCACGATGGTGGCGCCGTCGGCCGTTTCGGGGCGCCCCGGCTCGAGGCCGAGCACGTCGCGGTAGAAGGGCAGGGCGGCGTCGATCGACGGGACGGCAATGCCGACGTGGGCGACACGGACGCGGGACGCGGTCATGTGTGCCCGTCAACATAACGATTGCACCGGAGGGAGTGGAGAGGTCATGGCAGCGGAGCATCTCGTGGCGGTCACCGACGCCACCTTCGGGCTGGAGGTCGAGCAGCACAAGGGGCTTGCCATCGTCGACTTTTGGGCGACGTGGTGCGGGCCGTGCCACATGGTCACGCCGATCCTCGACCAGCTCGCCGGCGAGTATGTCGGCAAGCTGAAGGTGACCAAGGTGGATGTGGACGCCAACCAGCAAACGGCGATGCGCTTCAACGTGCGCTCGATTCCGAGTATTCTATTCTTCAAGGACGGGCGGCACGTGGACACGCTCGTGGGGGCGTACCCGAAGCCGGTATTCGAGCAGAAGATCCAGCAACACCTGTCGTAGCATCCTCCCCGGAGGGCCATGCGCGCGAGCACCGCTCGCCTGATGAACTCGCCGGTTCGCCTCGCGGACCTCACGTTCCCACAGGTGAACCGGCTGATTCATCGCACCCGCCTGGGCTTCATCCATCTCGACAATCTGCTCGCCTTCGCCAAGCGCGACCGGGACGGCCGCGTGGACGGCTACATCACCGCGTACCTTCCGGAGGAGTGCCTGCTGCTGTTCTTCCGCAAGGGCGAGGCCGTGAACGCCGCCTCACTCCACACCGGCGGCCGACAGGTGGTGACCATCACCGAGGCGCTGAAGCGGATGCGCGCCGAGGTGGAGCGGGGCGAGCTCGCCTACTGCGCCGCGCCGATGGAGCAGCTCGCCTGGATGTACCAGTCGTGCGCCGCGCCGATCGAGATGCGGAACGTCGATCCGTCGCAGCCGGGCGCGTTCTTCGCGGCGTTCGCCCGCGACAAGACCAGCGGCATTCTGGAGCTGACCTCGAACGCGCGCGTGTCGTACGTGCGGTTTGACGAAGGACGCTATGCGAGCGGGTATTTCTGCGACAAGCCGGAGACGACGGGCATTCCGAAATTTCTCGAAGGGCAGTTCCACGCCGGCGCCGACGGGCAGGTGCCCGTGCTGACCGCGGCGGTGTTCCCCTACGTCGCCGATCTGCCGCAGCAGGCGCCGAACGCGCTGATCAACACGTATCGCGAGCTGTACTGGCGCATCGTTGACGAGGTGGACAAGGAATTTCCCGGCGAGGCGCGGCGGCGCGCGCAGAAGGTGAGCGCCGGGATCCTGGACGCGCACAAGGCGATCGCCCTGCTGTCGGCGCCGCGCGGGGCCGAGACCCCCGACGCGGTGGTCCAGCCGGAGGAGCTCTCCAGCGCGCTGACCGACTGGTCGCTGCAGCTGCTCGAGGGCGTGGAAGTGATGATGCCGGGGACCGCCCCCAAGATCCTGCGCGAGGCGACGCGGGAGCACCGCTACGTGCTGCAATCGGCCGGCTACTACGGCCGACTGCCGTGGCAGGTCTCGTGGTGACATGGCCGGGACCCTGTACGTCGTCGCCACCCCGCTCGGCAACCTCGACGACCTGTCCTCGCGCGCGGCCGCAACGCTGAGCCGGGTCACGGCCGTGGCCGCCGAGGACACGCGGCACACCAAGCCGCTGCTCGCGCACGTGGGCTCGCACGCCGAGCTGATGAGCTTCCACGCCCACTCGAACGAAGGCGCGCTGCGCCGCATCCTGCACCTGCTGGGGAGCGGGAAGGACGTGGCGCTCGTGACGGACGCGGGCACGCCCTCCGTGAGCGACCCCGGGGCCGCGCTCGTCGCCGCAGCGCGCGAGCGCGACATCCCCGTCGTGACCGTCCCGGGCCCGACGGCCGTCGCCGCCGCGCTCTCCGTCTCCGGGCTGGGCGCCGACCGTTACTTGTTCCTGGGCTTCCCGCCGCGCAAGGGCGCCGAGCGGCGGCGCCTGCTCGAGACAGTTGCCAAGAGCGAGTGGACGGTCGTGCTGTTCGAAGCGCCGCCGCGTGTGACCGAGCTGCTCGAAGACCTGGCGGCGGCCTGCGGCGGCGAGCGACACGCGGCAGTGGCGCGCGAGCTCACCAAAGTGTTCGAAGAGACCCGCGCCGGGACCCTCACCGACCTCGCGGGTTATTACGCCGCGGCGCCGCCCCGCGGCGAGGTGACGGTCGTGGTGGCGGGGACCGGCAAGCCCGTCCGCGAGGAACTCCCACCCGATCCCGAAGCCCGCGCCCGCACCCTGCTCGCCCAGGGGATGACCAGACGCGACGTCGCCGACCAGATCGCGGCGGAGACGGGAATCACGCGAAATACGGCGTATCGACTCGTCAACGACCTATGAATCGCCTGACGGTCCTCCTGTGCCTGGTATGGCTGCCGCGCGCCGGCGGGCCAGCGGGATGCGAGAGGCGAGATGCGGGATGCGTGGGTCCGCCCGGGCACGTCGCATCCCGCATCCCGCATCCCGCATCCCGACGCATCGAAGCTTCGCTCACGATCGGGAGGCTGCACTACGACGGCGGCGGCGACTGGTACACCGGGCCGTCCAAGCTGCCCAACCTCCTCGCCGCGATTCGTCAGCGCACCGGACTCGCCGTCGCCGCGCGCGAGCGCGTGGTCACGCTCTCGAGCCCCGAGCTGTGGGACGTCCCCTACCTCTATATGACCGGGCACGGCAACGTCCACTTCTCGGACGAGGAGATCGCGACCCTGCGCCGCTATCTGGAGCAGGGTGGATTCCTGCACGCCGACGACGACTACGGCATGGACAAGTCGTTCCGGCGCGAGATCGCTCGCGTGTTCCCGGATCACCCGCTCGTTGAAGTGCCGTTGAGTCATCCGGTCTATCATGTCGTGTACGACTTCCCCAAGGGGATTCCCAAGATCCACGAGCACGACGGGCTGCCGGCCCAGGGGTTCGGGATCTTTTTGGGCGACCGCCTGGTCGTATACTATTCCTATCAGTCGGACCTGGGCGACGGATGGGAGGATGCTGAGGTCCACCACGATCCCCCCGAGCTCCACGAGGCGGCACTACGCATGGGCGTGAACCTCTTCACCTACGCCGTGAGCGCGCTACCGTGACGGACACGGCGGCCCGGCTGCGGCGGCTGGGTCGCCCACATGCGCTCGCCCGCACGGGCGCCGTTCTGCTGACGAGCGCCGGCGCCGCGTTGGCGATCGCGGGGGCCGGCGTGGCTCTGGCCCCCAGTGTCGCGGCCGTGGTGGGTGCGTGGCTGCTGATCGGGGGCGTCACCGGCGTAGCCGCGCGGCTGGCGCTCGGGGCGGGGCGCCATGCGGCGCCACCCGCGGTAGCGCGGCTCGTGGAGGCCGCGACGGGAGGCCGGCCGGGAAGTATCGTCGGGCTCGTCGCCCCGATGGCGTCGGCAGGCGCGAGCCCCGAGCTGTGGACGCTGGCGGACCGGAGGGCGGTCGCCGTGGTCGATGGTGCCACACCCGCGGTAGGTCGCCTGCTCGCCCGCGGCACGCGTACCTCGTTGCTCGCGGCTGGAGGCGTGGCGGCGCTGGGTGCGGTGCTGTTCGTCGCCGCGTCTCCCGGCGCCGGTCGGGCCGCCGCGTTCTGGCATCCGCTCCGCACGCTCGCCGACGCCCGCACGCCCGTGCGACTCGTGGTCGACCGGGCCGCGGTCCGCCGGGGCGAGAGCGTCACGGTGACGATCGACGTCCCCGCGGCGACCCGCGCCACGCTCTGGACCCGCGGGCCGGGAGAGCCGTGGCAGTCCGCACCGGTGTCCCTCGACTCGCTGGGGCACGCCCTGCGACTGCTCGGGCCGCTGCGGGCGGACCTATACTTGAGAGCGTCGAGCGGCGGCCGACGCAGCGCCGACGTCCGCGTCGCGGTGGCGCTGCCCGCATTCGTCGCCGGCCTCGAGCTCACGGCGCGCTACCCGGCCTATCTGGGCCGTCGCGACGAGCCACTCGCGCCCGGCGCGGACACGATCCCGATCCCCGAAGGCACCGTGATCCTGACCAGCGGGTCGGCGAGCATGCCGCTCGCGCGGGCTGCGTGGCGCCGTGGGGACGTCCGCGTCCCGCTCGGGGTCGCGCACAGCGCCTTCTCGGGGCTCCTGGCGCCGCGCGGTTCCGGGGCCTGGCTGCTCGACCTGTCCACCGCCGACGGGGCGCCGCTCGAGGGCGACGCGCCCGAGCTGCGGCTGACCGTGGTCCCCGACTCGGCGCCGGTCGTCGCCGTTCCCGTGCCGGGGCGCGATACCACGCTCCCCCTCTCGCTGCGGCAGCCGCTCGTGATCGACGCGCGGGATGATCATGGTCTCACCCGGCTCGAAGTGGTTAGCTGGCGCGTGAGCCAGACGGGGAAGGTGGGGGAGGCGGTGCGGGAGTCGTTGGACGTGTCGGGTGCGGGCGAGCGGACGATCGTGCAGGGCGATCTCGAGGTCGAGCGGCGGGGGCTCGTGCCCGGCGATACGCTGCGGCTTCGCGCCGAGGCCTGGGATAACGCTCCCACGCCGCACGTCGGTCGCAGTCCCGAGATCGCCCTGCGGTTGCCGAGCCTCGACGAGCTGCGCGCGGCGACCCGCGCCGCCACCCAGGACGCGGCGGCGGAGGCGGACTCCATTGCCGCCGCCGAGCGCGAGCTCGGTCGGCGCACCAGCGACCTGGCCCAGCAGCGCTCGCGCGACGGGACGGCAGCGCGCCCCGGCGCAGCGGGCGAGCGGGAGGGGGCACTCCCCTTCCAGGCGACCCAGCGGGCGCAGGCCGTCGCGCGGGAACAGGAGGCACTGCAGGCGCGCGTGCAGGAGCTGTCGCGAGCCATGGAGCGGATCGCCCGGGCGGCGCAGGCGGCGGGAATCGCGGACACGGCGTTTCAGGCGCGGCTGCGCGAGGTGCAGGAGCTGCTGCGGCGCGCCGTCACGCCGGAGTTGGAGCAGCGGTTGCGCGAGCTGCAGGAGGCGCTGGCGAAGCTCGACCCGGAAGCGACGCGTCGGGCCCTCGAGCGGCTCGCCGAGGCGCAGCAACAGCTTCGGGCCGAGCTCGAGCGCAGTCAGGAGCTGTTCCGGCGCGCCGCGGTCGAGGGCACGCTGGCGTCGCTCGCGGCCGATGCGGAGGACCTGCGGCGCCGTCAGGCGGAGTGGAACCGCGGCGCCGCGCCGCGACCCGACAGCGCGGCGGCGACGCGCCAACGAGCGCTCGCCGCGGCCGCCGACTCGCTGGCACACGCGATCGGTCGGGTGGCGAAAGAGCTCGGCGCGCCGCCCGGGGCGGCAGCGCTCGCCGCTCCCGAGCGGGCGGCGCGCGACGCCGGGGGTGCGATGCAGCGCGCCGCGCAATCCGCGGACCTGCGGCAGGCCGCGGGCGCATCACAGGAGGGAGCGGAGGCGGAGCGTCAGCTCGCCGGCATCCCGGATCAGCTCCGGGGACAGCTCGACTCCCTGGCGCAGGCGTGGCGCGGAGAGACACTCGCTGCGCTCGACCGCGCGCTGTTCGAGACTGCGGCAATGGCCGAGCGCCAGCGACAGGTGTCGGAGGCGCTGCATCGCGGGGAGGCGGGCGCTCCGACCCGCTCGCAGCAGGCGTCCGTGGAAGAAGGAACGGACGTGGTGGCACGTGTGATTCGCGAAGCCGCCGGCAAGCACGCGCTCGTTTCGCCGCAGCTCGACGCGGCGCTCGGTTACGCCAAGCGCCAGATGGCCGCGGCGCGCGGCCAGCTCGAGGAGGCCGATCCGAACGTCGGCGCCGCCGCGGCGCTCGCCGACGACGCGCTCGACGCCCTCAACGCGGTTGCGGTGGCGCTCGCCCAGAGCCGCAAGCAGGTGAGCGGAGCGCACTCGGGGACCGGATTCGCCGAAGCGGTCGAGCGGCTCGCGCGTCTGGCCCGTGACCAACAGGGGCTCAACGGCCAGGCGCAGGGCCTCCTGCCGCTGATGGGTGCCGGCCAGGCGGTCCTGGAGCAGCTGCGAGCCCTGGCGGCGCGGCAGCGCGCGCTCGCCGAGCAGCTCGAGCGGATGCAGGCGCAGGGCATCAGCTCCGCTGCCGGGCCGCTCGCGCAGGAGGCTAGGGAGCTCGCCCGCCAGCTCGAGGCCGGGCGCCTCGACCAGCGGACGATCGAGCGTCAGCAGCGGCTGTACCACCGGTTGCTCGACGCCGGCCGCACCCTCTCGAACGACGAGCCGGACCAGACCAAGGAGCGCGTGAGCCGGGCGGCGACGGGCGACAGCGTGCACGTCCCAGCCGCGCTCAAGCCGGGAGCAACGGGAGCGGGCCCGCGGCTCCGCTACCCCACGTGGGACGAGCTGCAGGGACTCACGCCGGAAGAGCGTCGCCTGGTGCTCGACTACTTCCGCAGGCTCAATGCCCCACAGCAATAGGTGCGTCGCCCGTCTGGTGCTCGGCATCGCGCTCGCGGTCGCGCCCGGGCGGCTCGCGCGCGGCCAGGCTATTGGACAGGGTTTCGAGCTCGAGCGCGCGGGTCAGTTCGAGCAAGCGGCGAGCATCTATTTCGCCACGCTGCGCGCGGACCCCACCAATCTCTCGGCGCTGCTCGGGCTCGAGCGTGTGCTGCCGGGGCTCAACCGGCTGGCGGAGCTCGTGCCCGTCGCACAGCGTGCCGCCCTGGCGAGCCCCGGTAACGCGGCGCTCCGGGCCGTCCTGCTGCGCACGTACGTGGGAATCAACGAGCCCGACAGCGCGCGCGAGGTGGCGCGGCGCTGGGCGGCGGCGGCGCCGCGCGACGAGGCGCCCTATCGCGAGTGGGCGATGGCGCTCGACGACCAGCGCCGCCACGACGCGGCGCGTGCCGTGCTGTTGGACGGGCGGCGTGCCCTGGGACGCCCCGGCGCGTTCGGAATCGAGCTCGCCGCGCTGAGCGAGCGCGCCGGTGACTGGGAGGGGGCGGCACGCGAGTGGGCCGCGGCGCTCGAAGGCGCGTCAGTGCAGCTGCCCAACGCCGCGAGCGAGCTCGCCCAGGCACCTGAGGCGCGGCGGGAGCGGATCGCCGCCCTGCTCACGGCGGGCGATCCGCCGCCGCTGGTCCGGCGGCTTGCCGGGGAGCTGTTGCTCGCGTGGGGCGGGGCCGAGCGCGCGTGGGCCGTGTTCGCGCCCAGCGTCGCAGCGCCGTCGGCGGATGCGGCCTACGCGGTGCGTCGATTCGCCGATCTCGCAGCGGCGCAAGGTAGCCCCGAGGCGCGCCGGGTGCGCGCTCTCGCGCTGGCGCGCTACGCCGAGCTCGCGCCCGACGCGATGGCCGTGCGCGCCCGCGCCGACGCCGCCCGCGCGTTCCTCGCGGCGGGCGATCGGGAGGGAGCGCGCGCCGTGCTCGAACAGGTCGCACGCGATTCTTCCGCCCCAGCCGAGGCACAGGCGCTTGCCCAGGCGGCGCTCGTTCAGACACTGATCGAGAGCGGGCAGCTCGATGAAGCGGCGCGGCGGATCGCGGGCGACACGCGGCTCGGGGACGAAGACCGGACGACGCTGCGGCTGCGCCTCGTGCGGGCGCGGATCGCCGCGGGGGACCTGGACCGCGCTGGCGCGATGCTGGCGCGGGATTCGAGCGTGGAGGCGCTCGCCCTCAAGGGATGGATCGCCCTGTATCGCGGCCGGCTCAAGGAGGCGTGGCAGCTGTTCCTGGACGCGGGTCCCTACGCGGGTGATCGCCGCGAGGCGACCGATCGGACGGCGATGCTGGCGCTGCTGCAGCAGGTTCCGGGCGACACGTTCCCCGAGCTGGGAGGAGCGCTGCTGACGCTGGCGCGGGGAGACTCGGTGAGCGCGGTCGCCGGCTTGCGGCTCGCGGCGACACGGCTGCCCGGTACAGGCCGGCCGGACCTGTTGCTCCTGGCCGCGCGCGTCGCCGCGCGCCTCGGGCCCGAGCAGCAGCTGGCCGCGCTCGCGCTGTGCGACGAGGTCGTGCGGACCGGCGGAACCGGCGCCGCTGCGCCGGCCGCGGAGCTCGAGTGGGCCCGCCTGCTCGAGCGCCGGCAACAGACCGCGGATGCGATCCAGCACCTCGAGCACCTCATTCTCTCCTATCCCGGGAGCGCCCTGGTCCCGGAGGCGCGACGCGAGCTCGAGCGGGCGAAGGGAGCGATTCCCAAGTCGTGAGGCGGCGAGAGTTCGTGAAGGCGGTCGGGCGGACGGGCGGTCTGGCGGTCAGTGCCGATCTGCTCGGCTTCCATCCGCCCATCCGCCCATCCGCCGCTCAGTCCCTCCTGCTCCCCATGGACGACGCGCAGACCGATCACCTCAAGGCCTATGGCCTCACCTACCGCGTGGTGCAGGCGGGGATCAAGGCGGAGTGGCTCCTGAACTACCGCGGCGGCTCGTTCCTCATGCCCGACGGGCCCGCGATCCGCCGCGACGCAGCGCTCGCGGGGGTGAGCGTCCAAGGGGTGGACGAGGCGGCGGTGACGGCCGTCCGCGGCGAGGTCGAGGCGAGCAACATGGACGCGGTGCCGCTCGAGAAGGCGCCCCGGGTGGCCGTGTACGTGCCCCCCAACGCGCCGCCGTGGGACGACGCCGTCACCATGGCCCTGCAGTACGCCGGCATCGCGTTCGACACGGTGTGGGACTTCGAGGTGCTCTCGGGGAAGCTGGCGAGCTACGACTGGCTGCACCTGCACCACGAGGACTTCACGGGGCAGTTCTCCAAGTTCTACCTGATCTACGCCGGGACCCCGTGGCTGGCTGAGATGGTGCGGTTCAATGCCGACGCGGCGAAGCGGCTCGGCTTCGGGACCGTCCCCGACCTAAAGAAGGCGGTGGCCCGGAAGATCCGCGACTACGTCTCCAACGGTGGCTTTCTGTTCGCCATGTGCACGGCCACGGAGACCCTCGACTTGGCGCTCGCGGCGGCGCACGTGGACATCGCGGCGGCGTTCGCCGACGGCACCCCGATGGACCCCGATGCAGACCACAAGCTGGACTGGTCGCAGGCCCTCGCGTTCAGTGGCGCCCGGCTCGAGCCCAGTCCTCAGGTCGCGAGCTTTTCCGACATCGACGGGCATCAGGTCAACGCACCCGGGCGGCGGCAGCCGCTCGGCGCGTTCAAGCTGTTCAACTTCAGCGCCAAGATCGACCCCGTTCCGACGATCCTGGTGCAGAACCATCGCCAGGTGATCCCCGACTTCTACGGCCTCACCACGTCGTTCCTGCGCGATCGCCTCAAGCCGGGCGACACCGTGCTCGCGGACGAAGAGGGCGCTCCCTGGGTCAAGTACGTGAACGGCGACCACGGCAAGGGCACCTGGACGTTCTTCGGCGGGCACGACCCCGAGGACCAGCAGCACCAGATCGGCGATCCGCCCACGGATCTGTCGCTCCACCCCCATTCGCCCGGCTACCGGCTTATCCTCAACAACGTGCTATTCCCCGCGGCCAAGAAGCGCGAGCTCAAGACGTGAGTGCGGACCGACTCGCGCCGGCGGTACGCGACCTGCTGCGCGCCGAGATCGCGGCGGCCCATGGGCGCGAGGTCTCGTTCGTGGCGCGCCCCGACGCCAATGGCCTGATCGTCGAGGCGCGCGTGGTGGCGCGCGGCACGGTGGACGCCGTGCTCGCCCTGCCGGGGATCGCGGTGCGGGGAGAGCTGCTGCTGCACAACCACCCGAGCGGCGTGCTCGAGCCGTCGGGAGCCGATCTCAGCGTCGCCGCGCGGCTGCACGACGGGGGCGTCGGGTTCGCGATCGTCGACAACGCCGTCACCGACTGCTACGTCGTCGTGGAATGTCCCCGCCCCCGCGCCACCACCCGGATCGATGCGATCGATGTCGCGGGGTTGCTCTCTCCCAGCGGGCCGGTGGCGCGCGCGCTCGGCAGCTTCGAGGACCGTCCCAGCCAGCGCGACATGGCCGCCTACATCGCCGACCTCTACAACGACGGCGGTGTGGGCATGCTCGAGGCCGGGACCGGCGTCGGGAAATCGTTCGCGTACCTGGTTCCGGCGCTGGTGTGGGCGCGCGAGAACGGCGAGCGCACCGTCGTCTCGACCAACACCATCAACCTGCAGGAGCAGCTCGTCGGCAAGGACCTGCCGATTCTCGCGCGCGCGCTCGGCAGCGGAGAGCATGCCCCCACGTTCGCGCTGCTCAAGGGGTGGCGGAACTACGTGTGCCTGTCGCGCCTCGAGCAGGCGTTCGAGCAGGTGACCTCGTTGTTCGAGGACGAGCGACGCGCCGAGCTCGAGGCTCTGGCGGCGTGGGCGGCGCGCTCGGGCGACGGGTCGCTCGCGGACCTCCCCGACGAGCCGAGTGGCGAGGTGTGGGACGCGATCGCCGCGGAGTCGGATCTCTGCACCCGGCTCAAGTGCCCGCACTTCGACCGCTGCTTCGTGTTCCAGGCGCGCCGGCGGGCGGCCGAAGCCGATGTGGTCGTGGTCAACCACCACCTGCTCGCGTCCGATCTGGCCGTGCGCATGGTGTCCGACAACTGGCAGGAGGCGGCCGTCCTGCCCCCGTACCGCCGGCTGGTGCTCGACGAAGCGCACCACCTGGAAGACGTTGCGGCGATGCACCTCGGCGCCCAGGTGAGCCGGCTCGGCGTCGACCGGCTGCTGGCGCGGCTCGAGAAGAACGGCCGCGGACTGCTCCCGACGCTGCGCTCCGTGCTGTTCGGTCGCGACGACCTCATATCCCGGGCGACCCGCGACCTGGTGCAGCAGAGCCTGGTCGACGCCCTCGCGACGGCGCGCCGCGCCGCGGACACCGTGTTCACCCTGCTCGCCCGCCGGCTCGAGGGTGAGCCGGGGGGAGCCGGTGCGGGCGCGAGCCCGGTGCTCCGCCTGGGCGACGAGTTTCTCGGCGACGCCGTCTGGCCCGAGGGGCTGGACGTGGCGCTCGACAACCTGCTGCTCGCGTTCTCACGGCTCTCCGAGGGCACGGAGACGATCGCCGACCGGCTCACCCTGGACGATCCATCGGAGCGGCGGGCCCAGCTCCTGGGCGAGCTGCGTGGCGTGGCGCGACGGCTGCAGCAGGTGGCGGCGGGGCTCATCGCCGCGCTGCGACCGCCGCCGGGGGGGCCTGCCGCCGTCCGCTGGCTCGAGCGTCGCGGCCGCAAGGTGGTGAACGTCTCGCTTGCCGCCGTGCCGCTCGATCTCGCACCCATTCTCAAGGAGAATCTGTTCGACCGGGTGGAGACGGTGGTGCTCACGAGCGCCACGCTCGCCGCGGGCGGCGACTTCAGCTACCTCGAGGCGCGGCTCGGCCTCGACCTCCCTCCCAGCCGCCTGAAGGTGCGCGAGATCCACGCCTCGCCGTTTGATTTCGCGGCGCAGTGCCTGTTCGGTATCCCCACCGACTTCCCGGAGCCGCGCGACGACGAAGCGGGGCACGACGCGGCGGTGGCGCGGGTGGTGGTGGA
>QHTP01000363.1:1214-2816 GCA_003220855.1 Gemmatimonadota bacterium | reverse complement strand
TGATCCGCATCTTCATCGCCGACGATCATCACCTGATCCGGGCCGGCTTCCGCCAACTCGCCGCAGAGGACCACACGTTCCGAGTCGTGGGCGAGGCGGCCGAGGGGCACGACCTGCTGCGAAAGCTCGAGGGAAGCGCCACGGACGTGTTGATCCTGGATATCGGCATGCCCGGGCCTGGGTTCCTCACCTTGCTGGGGCAGCTGAAGCAGCGCTTCCCCCAGGTGCGCGTGCTGGTCGTCAGCATGCACCCGGAGGGGGAGCTCGCCATTCAGGCCCTGCGCGCCGGCGCCGCCGGGTATGTGACCAAGACGGAAGCGCCCACCGACCTGATGGCGGCGGTGGCGAAGGTCCACGCGGGAGGGCGATACGTGAGCCCCCCGCTCGCCGAGCGCCTCGCCGAAGCGCTCACGGCCGGTGCGCCGGGCCAGGCGCACCGTGCCCTCTCCCCCCGAGAGTACCAGGTGTTGTGTCTGCTCGGTGGGGGCAAGACCAACAAGCAGATTGCGGCCGGCTTCCGGGTCGGCCCCAAGACCGTCTCCACATACCGCAGTCGCATCCTACGCAAGCTGGACCTCAAGACGAACGCCGATCTAGTCCGCTACGTCATCGAGCACGACCTCACGAGCTGAAGCGCGGCGCCGCTGTCGGACGCGACGGACATGCGGCCTCCCAGGCCGTACGGACCGTGCCCGCCTGCCCCGATACCGTGTTGCGCCGGCGCTGTGCAGTTTGTGCAGCTCACAGCTATGCACCCCTCGCCGATTCGGGTCTGCCTTGTCGAGGATTCCAGCCTGGTCCGCCTGCGCCTGGCCGGTATGCTGCGTGACCTGTGGGACGTGGAACAGGTGTTCGAAGCGGGGACGGTGGCCGAGGCGCGGGAGCTCCTCCCCGGCGCGAAGCCCCACCTCGTGGTGGTGGACATGCGGCTTCCCGACGGCGACGGCCTGGAGGTGGTCGCGGCGGCCAAGCGGCTGACCCCGCGACCCGCGGTGGTCGTGCTGACGAACTACGCCTACGATCAGTTGCGCTCGACCTGCCTGGAGGCGGGGGCCGATCTGTTCCTCGACAAGCGCACCGAATTCGACCGGCTGCCGGCGATCGTGGCGGGCCTGCGAAGGAACGGTGGCTCCAACGGCGGCGCGACGCCGTGAGCATCAGCAAGATGCGGCGCTCGGATCAGGAGAAATTCGACCGCTTCACCGAGCTCGCAGCCCGGTTGCTCGGCGTCCCGATCGTGTCGCTCTCGCTCGTTGGGCCGCGTCACGGCGTCGTCATGAGCAGCGCCGGCCTGCCGGCCCCGCTGGTGCTGCTGCTGGCCCACGGGTTCAGCCGGCACCTCGCCGCGTCGCGCCAACCGCTGGTGATCGGTGACGCACGCGTTCATCCGCTCGGCGCGAACACGCCCGCCGTGCGGGACGGTCTGGTGACCGCGTACGCCGGCGTGCCCTTGTTCGACGCGCGCGGCCGCACGCTCGGGACGCTGTGCATCATGGACACGCGACCGCGCACCTGGACGAACGACCAGCTCCAGCGGCTGCATGACGTCGCCTGGGTGTTGAGGAACGCGGTGGACTGGCGAGCACCGAAACGGCCCGGAGC
>QHTP01000363.1:0-1180 GCA_003220855.1 Gemmatimonadota bacterium | reverse complement strand
TCCCGAGTAGCTCAGCTGGTAGAGCAGCCGGCTGTTAACCGGCGGGTCGCAGGTTCGAGTCCTGCCTCGGGAGCTCCGCAGGTCCCCCTGCCCCAACGAGTTCCAATCCGGGCTCCGCAGTGGGCCCCAGCTCCGGTACGGTCTGGGGACGGTCGGGGAGGTCGCGGTCCATCACGTCATCACGCCAGCCCATGCCGCTTGTGAGGGTTCGCCTCCATCGGAGCCGTGATGGCTCCCCGCTTGAGCGCCTCCGCGAGCGCCACTGTGGCGGCGGCCCGATCAGCGTCTAGGCTTCGCTCCCGCAGTCGTCGGATCATTCGGGCGAGCCAGCGGGCGTAGTCGTGCGTCTTGAGCCTTGCCGCGTCCGCTTCTGGCTTCAGCTTGTCCAGCTGCTGTACGAGGCGCTGGAGTGTGATCGTTACCATAGGGCTCCCTCGGCAACCTGTCCCTGCTCATCCTGGTGGACTCTCTCCTCACCCGGTTACGGACGAGAAAGAAGGGCGGACTCTTCGGCCGCCCCCCTTTCCTGCACAGATCGGTCGGCATTGAAACAGACCGGAACCACGAGCCGCCGCACCGACCGGTCGGCTCTAGTTGCTTGCGGCGATCCTGTGGAAGGTCGAGTTCGACACCTCGAAGCCCTCAACCTTCGGTGTTCCCTCCACCACCTTCGCCAGGCTCGTCAGCACCTGCGGATAGATGTCGCGGCTATACTTGTCCGCGTTCTCTTTCCCATCCCACAGACTGATCGCAACCGCTTCGGAGCGGTCCGCGGCAACGAACGAAATCTCGTCCTTGAAGCCATTCTGTTTCCGAAGCAGGGGCAGGACGTCGTTCTCAAACGTCCGGGTAAACTCACCGGCCGCGTTGGCCTTCAGATGCAAGGACACATTGCGTGCGTACATGTCGACTCCTTTGCGTGACCTACATGACTCCTACAGCGTGTCTGTGCGTGTGACCACGTCTCTTATCTAGTACATCCCGCCCATGCCACCGCCGCCCGGCATCGGGGGCATCTTGCCGTTCTCCTTCTTCTGCACCACCACGCACTCGGTGGTGAGGAGCAGTCCCGCGATGGACGCGGCGTTCTGCAGCGCCGTGCGCGTGACCTTGGTCGGGTCGATGACGCCGGCCGCGACCAGATCCTCGTACTCGTCGGTCTGGGCGTTGTAGCCGAAGT
>QHTP01000053.1 GCA_003220855.1 Gemmatimonadota bacterium | reverse complement strand
TGGGAAGAGCATCGCGCCAAAGGGCAAGCACTTCACCGTCAGCATGGTGACGGTCGGTCACTGGAAGAACGGCACGATGGATCACGAGTGGTTGTTCTGGGACAACCAGTCGTTCATGAAGCAGATCGGACTGGCGCAGTAGACCTATGATTATCAACCTGCTTGTGACGTGGATTCCAGCGCTAGGGATCGCGTTTTTAGGCGTACTGAAGGAACGCCATGGAGATTGAGGCCTCGCGCTCTCGACAGTCGCCACAATCCTCGGGGGTCCTCCCGGGGATTGTTTTTTTGGAATAGCTACCTGTCCGGTAAGTTATGGTACCCAGACCGTACCGGCGGCGGGGGCGGCTTCGGTGCCTCGGTCGGAACTCGTTGCGACGGGCGGATCTGCGGAGCTCCCGAGGCAGGACTCGAACCTGCGACCCGTTGACACCAAACAGGCACGACCGCGTGCTCGGGCGCGGAAAAATCAGAGATTGGCGAGCAGGAAATCCAGACGAAACGTCCGAAACGCACCCGAATCGCACCCGCCCAACCGTCCCCGAATCGTACCGCGCGAAACGAAGCGAGACGAGTGAACAGCACCGCTCCCCGCCAGACCGCGTACAATTTTCACTCGCCGTTAACAATGGGCGTGTTCGTCACGCGCGAGGCCGCCGAGGAGCGGCGCACGCTACGCGCTGAGCCTCGACCGGGCCCTGGCTCTCCTGATTCCGCATCGGACTCGCGAGCTTATGGCCAATTTCACGGGGGGATCTCAAGTCGTCCCGGTGCTCGGTACGACAGGATGCACGAGCACACCCGCACGATACCAGGCGGTTAGCGCGGGCGCGAAGTACTGCTCAGCCTCCGGGTCATAAAGCTCATGGTCCGCAGGCACGGCCTCGAAGCCATCGCACGTCTCATCGCCGCTCAGCGCCTGGCAAAGGGTGTCCAAGTACGACGAGTGGCCATCGATCAGCAACTCAGCGATTCGCTTAGTGTCGGCGAGCGCACGGGGAGGGAGTACGCCACCTAGGTACGTCTGGATGACCCCGTCTCTGCGCAGGACGCCCGTACCCGGTGTATGGGGAACTGACGCCATTGGCAGGACCCTGAGGACCCTCAGGTGGTCATCCAGCATGAGAAGCGCCAGACAAGTCGCAACCGACCGACGACACACCTTCGGCGCCGCCGCTACAGGTCGGGCGATGCGCAGCAACCAAAACAACTCGGTGTCGGTGTGCAATCGCGTTACGATGGCGCTCACATCACCCGGTGTTGAGTCAGCGGCGCGGGCGATCACCAAGCGAAAACGTAGGCTGGACTCCAGCATGGCGGTGCTAAAACTAGACTCATGGGGCCACCTCGGCGAACAAGGAACCCCCGGGGGGCACACCCCTGAGCCGTCGCGCTGCTACCTTTCTCGCATGCCCAGAGACATTGACGTCGTGGGAGTCTGGCACGGCATGCCGTACCAGGTCGCGTCGTTGAGCAGCACCGCCAACGGGGTGATCGTCGCCTGCGGTCCGACGGGCAGGCACACGACGTACCCGAAGACCGGCCACCGGCACGTCAAGGCCCCGAGCTCGGGGACGAGCACCTGGTACGAGCGGCAGGTCCTCTCTGACGTCACCCTCGCCCAGCCCTTGCAGGTCATCGCGTTCTCGGGCGCCAAGCCGCCCGCGTGGGCAAAGCCGCATGCGGACCGTCCGTCGCATGACAGCTTCATCTTCCAGGTGCAGACGGACGGCCAGGTACGCCTCGCCCTCGTGGGAGTGCGGGAAGCGGACGACGCGGTCATCGTCGTGACCAAACAGTCCGCCACCGCGCACCGGCTGTTTCGCCGGTACGCGCCGAACGTACTCATGTGGACGGTGCCGTCCGACGCCTAATGAGGCGCTGCTCGGCGTGGGGGTCGGCGGCCTCGTATTCGCGTTCCTCTATCTCGACCTGCGGATCGCCCAGCGCGGCCTCGTCCCGAACCCCCTGGTCGTCCACTTCAGCGCCGGGGCCGCCGCCGCGGACGTGACCCGGCTGGTGCGCGGTCTGGCTCTCCCCTCGGCGCTCGGCCTGGCGCTGCTGTTCGGCATGGGCGCCGCAGGCAGCTGGCTTGGAGTGCTCCAGTTCCTGCACCATACGGCGTTCGGCATGACGGACCCGGTGTTCGGCCGCGACGTGGGTTACTACGTGTTCACGGTGCCGGTGATCGCCGCTGCCCTCGGGCTCATCACGACGCTCACGACGTTCGCGCTGGTGGCAGCCATCGGGCTGTATGTGCTGCGTCGTGACGTCGTGGTGTTCGGGCGGCGCGTGACGGTGGAGCCCTCAGCCCGGCTGCACCTCGCCCTGCTGATCGCCCTGCGGTTCCTGCTGGCGGAGTTGCGGGTGTACTTCGTCCGGCTTCCGGGACTGTTGCACTCCACCACCGGGCCGCTCGTGGGAGCGAGCTTCGCCGATCTCCACGCCGCACTCACCGGCCTGAGGATCGCGGGGCCAGCCGCGCTGGCGGGCGGAGCGCTGGTCCTGTGGGGAGCCAAGAGCCAGGGCTTGGCCCGCAACGCACTGCTCGCGCTCGCTGCCCGCCTAAGGGACCAGGGCCACAGGGAGAGTGTGGTCTACGGCCCGGCCCGGATCGTCAACCGCAGATCCAGAGCGCCTACGACTGTCCCTTCAGCTGGCGCCGGATTTCGTTCTTGATAGCCTCTGGCAGGGATTCTGCGTCCCGACCCTCGGGTACGTAGACCGACACACCGTCCGGGTTCAGCACGTAGCGATGATAGTAATGCTTCGAGGCAAGGTTCTTCGCGGGCTCCGCGGGCTGCATTTCGGGCATCGCTCCAGGCCAGGAGATGAGCTTTTGGCCAACCATCTGCTGGGGCAACTCCTGCGGAGGGCTGCCGTCCGCCGGGACGATCCAGCCGCGCTGCTGTCCCCACGGCTGCTTCCTCCGGGTCATCCTGGGGTTTCCTGGGAATCGAGCTCGTTCAGCGCCGTGCCTACGGCGGCCGCGCGGACCCGCTCAGCGCTGCGGTACACATCTTCGATGCTGCTGCCCCGCACCACCCGATATTCACGCGCGCCAACCCCGGTGCGCCGGACGTATTCACGCACGCCCCAGTGCTCCTTCCCCCGACACCGGGGGTAACGCTCCGTCGTGTGGGACAGCTCCTCGTCCGTAAGCACCACGCCCTGCAGTCCCAGGAGGACGCTCAGTCGACTGGGAAAGTCATTCGGCTTGATGGTCATGCCTCTTCCTTGTTCCGGTTGCGAAAATGGAGCGGGTCCCGGAGGTTCTGCAACTCCCGGTAGTAGTACAGGGGGGTCGGCCGCTGGCCCTGGAACTTCAGCCGCTTGAGAAAGGCGACTTCCTCCGCGGTCGCCGTGCCGCTGAGAGACGAATCCTGAAGGAATTCCATGAGCCCGGGCTCTTCGCTCGTAGGCTGTTCGGCGTCCCGCTCGACAAACGCGAATCGCCTCGCCCGCCCTGGGACGACGCTGTGATTCAGGACAATCTCCAGACTGAACGTCGCCAGGTCGATGTCCCAGGATTCAATCAGCGGATCCAAGAACGCGACGCAGTTCTCAGCGGACACCTGGAAGATGTCCGTATCGAGGAACTCGAGCACGACGACCCGCATCTCTTCATAGGTGCGGCGACTGAGCCGAGCCACCATACGGAGCCAGTAGTCATTCTCGAGTTCGTCTTTCGCCACGCGCTTGACCACGTCCAGCAGCGTCTGGGTGACGAGGCGTTCGAGCTCGCCGAAGGGCTGCTGTTCAAAGATCGCGCGGACGTGTTTTTCCCTCTCGGGATGACACTTGCGCAGAATCAGCTCGCGGACTTCGTGAAACAAGGGAGCGGGCTCGTCCCCCAATTCCCGCTTCAATTCTTCCTTGCGCTGCAGATCCGCCAGCTTGGCCAGTTCCCCGCTCGGCAGCTTCAAGAACTTGTCCATGCGGTCATAGATGTCCGTGCGGTTCGGCGCGGGGGGCGCTTTTCTGCGCGTCAGTAACTGCGAGATGTAGGACTCGGTCACGTGGGCGGCGCGCGCCAGCGCTTGCTGCTCCAATCCCAATTCCTCCAGCCGGCGCCGGATCACAAACGGGACATCCACAGGGTGCCTCCAAAGCCGAATGAGTGGGATTAACCCACTAAGTACGCTTACTCCTCCAGAGAATCAATATAACGATTATCAAGTGTACTTGACAAGTGTAGTACACTATCGCTACGTTACTCAACATACGATAGCAATCTGTCAACCTAATTAGTTAACTGTAATCGCCCGACGACGAGCAAGGAGCAGTGCCATGTTCGGTACCATACAGAGGGACCCCATGCTGGATCTGCTGCATCACTTGGAGCACCGGATTGGCCGGACCTTCCACGAGCCGTTCCGCGCGGCTGAGTGGCCGGTACCCGACGCCGTGACCACCGCCTGGCTGCCGCTGGTGGACATCTTCGAGGAGCCCGATGCCATCCGCCTGGTGGCGGAGCTGCCCGGGGTGAGGCCCTCGGAGGTGAAGATCTCGGTGGAGGACAACCTGCTGACGATCAAGGGCACCAAGGAGCAGGTGCCGGAGGAGAAAGCCGAGAAGGTCCATCGCTATGAGCGCACCTACGGCGCCTTCGAGCGGACGTTCCGGCTGTCGGCCTCGATCGACGCGAACAAGATCAAGGCGACCTGCGACCTCGGCGTGCTGACGATCACGCTGCCGAAGGCGGAGACGGCGAAGCCTCACCTGATCACGGTGGAGGTCACGCCGGCGAAGGCATTGTTGAACGCCTGACCGTACGAAATACGAGGGAGGGGGGCGGCATGGGGCGCTCTCCGACTGGTTTCGGAGTCCACAGAAACGTACCGAGTTACGCACACGGGGAGCATCATGGCTACTGCGACGAAGACGCGGCTGAAGATCTTCCCACTCGCCGATCGCGTGGCGATCCGGCCGATGGAAGAGACCGAGGAGATGAAAGGTGGTCTCTATATCCCGGACACGGCCAAGGAGAAGCCGATCCAGGGTGAGGTCATCGCGGTCGGGCCCGGCCGGATGGAAAAGGGCCAGCGGGTCCCGATGGAGCTGAAGGTCGGCGACCGGGTCGTGTATGGGAAGTACACCGGCTCGCAGGTGGAGCTGGACGAGGAAGAGATCATCCTGATCAAGGAATCCGACGTCATCGCTAAGCTCAGCTGAGCGGGAGAGGGGAAGAGATGACTGCCAAGTATCTCGAATTCAATACCGAGGCCCGCTCGCGCCTCAAGCGGGGCGTGGATCAGCTGGCCGAGGCGGTGAAAGTCACCCTCGGTCCGAAGGGTCGCAACGTCGTCATCGACAAGAAGTTTGGGAACCCGACGATCACCAAGGACGGGGTCACCGTCGCCAAAGAGATCGAGCTCGAGGACCCGATCGAGAACATGGGCGCCCAGATGGTGAAGGAAGTGGCGACCAAGACCTCCGATATCGCCGGGGACGGCACGACCACGGCGACGGTGCTGGCGCAGGCGATCTTCCGCGAGGGGCTCAGGTCGGTCACCGCGGGCGCCAACCCGATGTCGCTGAAGCGCGGCATCGACAAGGCGGTCGAGCTGGTGGTGGAGGAGCTGAAGCGGATCTCCGCGCCCAGCAAGGGCCGGAAGGAGATCGCGCAGGTCGGGACGATCTCCGCGAACGACGATCGGGAGATCGGCACGATCATCGCGGACGCGATGGAGAAGGTGGGCAAGGACGGCGTGATCACGGTGGAGGAGG
>QHTP01000052.1 GCA_003220855.1 Gemmatimonadota bacterium | reverse complement strand
GTGGTAGCGCACCGCGTCGAGCACGCCGCGATCGGTCTCCCCTTCGCGCGCCGCCCGCTCGGCCGCCATGGGTCCGTGCGCGAGCTCGTTGGCCGCGGGCGCGTCGCGCAGCGCGTCGTGCAGCCACCCCGCCCTGAGCCAGCGGGCCCGCTCTGCCTCGGCGGTGCGCCGGGCGACGGCCCACGTGGCGAGCAGCGCCACGACGCGCTCGATGTGGGCCCGGCGCTCGGGGGTGACGATCGCCCAGGCGGGAAGGTTCATGCCGCTACGTCCCCCCTCTCCGGAAGGGAGAGGGGGTCAGGGGGTGGGGACAACGGGCCCTACGCTCGCACCGAGACATCACTCGCCACGCCCTCTCCCAGCACCACGTTGTCGATCAGTCGCGTCTTGCCGACCTTCGCGGCCACCAGCACGACGGTGCGGGCGTCGACCCGGGTGACGGGACGCATCTGCTCGTCTACGAGGGCCAGGTACTCGGGTGCCACGCCCGGGGCCCGCAGCACGTCGAGGCCCCGGCGCGCGAGCGGGCCGGGGTCGGCTTCACCCCCCCGCCACGCCTGCTCCACGGCGCGCAGCGCGCGCGACAGGGCGAGCGCGGCCCGACGCTCGTCCCCCTGCAGATAGGCGTTGCGCGACGACAGCGCGAGGCCGTCGAGCTCTCGCACCGTGGGCGCGACGTCGACCTCGAGCCCGAAGTTCAGGTCGTCGGCCATGCGTCGCACGAGCATCGCCTGCTGAAAATCCTTCCTGCCGAACACGGCGATGTCGGGCTCCACGAGGTGGAACAGCTTGGCCACCACGGTCAGTACGCCGGCGAAGTGGCCGGGACGGGCGGCGCCCTCGAGCCCATCGGCCATCGAGCCGGGATGGAGGCGGACCAGCGGATCGGCGGGATACATCGCCGGCGCATCGGGGAGGAACAGGCAATCGACGTTGCGCTCGGCGGCGAGCTTCTTGTCCCGGTCGAGGTCGCGAGGATAGGTCGCGAAGTCCTCTCCCGCCCCGAACTGGAGCGGATTCACGAAAATGCTCATGACGACCCGATCGGCGCGCTCCCGGGCGCGGTCCACCAGGCGCAGATGTCCTTCGTGCAGGAATCCCATCGTGGGGACGAACCCGATGCGACGCCCGCGGGCGCGCTCGGCGCGCGACCAGGCGCGCATCTGACTCAGGCTCGCGAGCACGTGCACCGGCGACTACTCCAACTTCATCACGGTGCAGTCGGTCAGGTATGGGTCGTTGAACCGGGCGACTTCCCCCACACGTCTGCCTGGGACGGGAAACAGCCGCGCGGAGAGCGGCTTGCGGAGCTTCGTGGAGAGGGCCGCCACGTCGGCGATCAGTGCCGCGAGCTGATCCGCCGCAATGTCACCAGGGAGCGGCACGACATCGAGTCCGGTGCCACAGACGCTGGAATACAGGAGCAGGTCGCGCACGCTGAATCGTCCTTCCGATGCGCGTTGCGCCAGCACCGGATCTTCCAGGACCGGGAGCATGAGGCCCGAATAGCCGCACGTCTTGAGCCGCACGCTCTTGAGGACGTCGGTGATCGCCGCGCACCCGGCGAGGGTGGATGCCGCGCCGAATGGAACGCCGGTGAGCAGCTCGATCGCCCCCCCGATGCTCGCGTCCTTGCCCGGCGCGGGGGAGAGGTCGATGCCCAGATACGCCCGCTCGTCGCGGCGGGCGACGTTCCGCACCAGGCGCTCGAGCGGCCCGAGCTTGGACTCGAGCGCCTGGGTCAGGCGTTGCTTGGCTTCCGCCAGCGTGTTCGCGCCGGCGAAGGCGGCGGACAACAACGGCGGTGACTCGAGACCGACCGCGACGGCGTCCGATCCGTGGTGGTACGCGACCGGGAAGAACGGCGTTCCCGCGGGCACGTTGGCGGCCGCTGCGAACCGGAAGTTGCCGATCCCGCCGGCGGTGTGGCGCGCGATCGCCACCATCGCCTCGCCCGCCGCCGTGACCCCGGCGGGGGACGCGCTGCGCTCGGGGGAAGCGACCTGTACCGAAAAACTCACGTTCTTCGTGGTGCTGACGAGCTCCGCGGCCCACGCGCCGAACTCGGGATCGCCGCCATCAGGAGAGAGCACCGGACCGATGCTCAGGAGCACGCCCTCGGCGACCACGGCGCGGTCGAGCGCCTGCAGGGCCGTCAGCGCGTCGGCGCGCGCGCGGCTGTTCATCCCGTCCAAGAAGGGCTGCGTCGCAACTCGGAGAGTTTGAACCTCATACCCTGCGTCGGCGGCCACTCGTTGGGCGGCCTTGAGAAAGGCGAGAGCGGGCTGCAGCGCCTCGGGGCTGGCCGGGCCGTGCAGTGTGGTCCCTGCCGTGATAGTGCGGATGCGGAAGCCCGGGCCGGCCGGGTCGCGCGCCGGCCCGCGCCCGCCTGAGCGCTGGAGCGGCGTCATCGCGGCCGCCCCCAGGATCGCGAGCACGTCTCGCCGCGTCCAGTCATTCACTTGGAAAAGGAATGCTCTGGACCGGGATAACGTCCCTCCCGGACCTCTGCGGCGTACAGCCGCACAGCCTCGCGCACGTCCTCCGCCAGTGCGGCGTAGTGCTTCACGAACTTGGCGGTGAACCGGTCGTTCAGGCCGAGCACGTCGTGGAGGACCAGGACCTGGCCGTCGCAGGCGGGTCCCGCGCCGACGCCGATCGTGGGGATCGTGAGCGCCTTGGTGATCTGCGAGGCGAGCGGCGCGGGAATGAGCTCGAGCACCACGGCGAACGCCCCGGCCTCCTCGAGCGCCTTGGCCTCCGCCTTGAGCCGCTCCGCCGTCCGCTCTTCCCGCCCCTGCACCCGATAGCCGCCCAGCGCATGCACCGACTGCGGCGTCAGGCCCAGGTGGCCCATGACGGGAATGCCGACGTCGACCAGCGCCCGCACCGTCGCGGCCACCGGCGTCCCGCCTTCGAGCTTCACGGCCTGGCAACCCGTCTCCTGCAGCACGCGGCCCGCGTTGCGGATGGCGTCGGCCGCTGAGATCTGATACGTGAGGAACGGCAGGTCGCACACCACCAGCGCCCGCGCCGCCCCGCGCCGCACGATCTTAGTGTGGTAGATCATCTGCTCGAGCGTCGCGGAAAGCGTGGTCTCCTCCCCGGCGAGCACCTGGTTCACCGAGTCTCCCACGAGCAGCACGTCCACCCCCGCGGCGTCGAGCAGTCGGGCGAACAGCGCGTCGTAGCACGTGAGGACGACGATCCGCTCGCCGCGCTCCTTCATCGACAGGAGCTCGTGCACCGTGACGGGCTTGGGGGGGAGCGCATCAGCCACGGGCGGGCTCTCGGGCGGCGTCCAGCTCCGCCAGTTCCCGGAGCCAGAACTCGCGGTGGGGGAGCTCCGGGTGCGGGATCGTCAGGTCCGGCTCGCGCACGCTGCGTTCGCCCCAGCGGACGATGTCCAGGTCCAGGGTCCGCGGTCCCCAGCGCACGCCCGCCTGGCGCTCGCGGCCGCGCTCCGATTCGATCGCGTGCAGGTGGCCCAGCAGCTGGCGAGGCTCGAGCGTCGTCTCGAGCACCACCATCTGGTTCAGGAAGGCTCCTTGAGGCACGGGGCCGATCGGCGCCGTCTCTTCGACGCGCGACGCCGCGGCGACGCGGGTCCCGGGCAGCGTCCCCAGACGGTTCCGCGCGTACGCCAAGTGCGCCCCCCGGTCGCCCATGTTCGATCCCAGCGCCACGTACACCGGCTCCCGCTTCGCCACCGCGGAATGGTAGCCCGGCTACGCGATGCTGGCAAAGCCGCGGGTCAGCTCCCGCAGCATCGCCGCCACGTCTTCCAGCTCCCGCGTGGCGCGCTCCAGGTCGGTGAGTCCGCGCGCGGCCTCGTCAGCGCGGGTCGCTACGTCGTCCGCTTCGGCGCGGTTCTTCCCCGCGATATGCGCCACGGCGTGAATCCGCTCGCGCAGCTTCCCGAACGCCTTGTCCTGCTCGCGGGCGGCCGCGGCGATGCGCTGCGCGTGACCCGTGGCCTCCGCCGTCGCCGCGACGATCGCATCGAGCGCTTCGAGCGCCGCCGAGGAGAGCTCCTCCACGCCGCTCACGTTCACCTGCCCCCGCCGCATCTGCTCCACCACCTCGCCCACCTGGCGGTGAATGTCCTGCACCAGTTCGCCCGCCTCGAGCGCCGCATTGCCGCTCTGCTCGGCGAGCCGGCGTACCTCGTCGGCCACCACCGCGAAGCCCTTGCCGTGCTTCCCGGCGCGCGCCGCCTCGATGGCGGCATTGAGCGCGAGCAGGTTCGTCATGTCCGCCAGCTCGCGGATCGACGCGATGAACCCGGTGATCCGCCGGCTCACCTGCCCCAACTGTTGCACCTGACTGGAGGCCTCGCCCACGAACGCTTTGAGCGCCACCAACCGGCCGAGCGCGTCGCGGATCTGTCCCCGGTTCTTGTTCGCGACCTCGCTCGCCGTGGTCGAGGCCAGGGCGGCCTCCGTGCCGTCCTCGGACACCCGGCGCGACACCTGGGCCAGGCTCTCCGTGGCCTCGAGGCCGCCCGAGACCTCGCTCTCCTCCGCCAGGACGCCCTGCCGGATCGTGCCCGTGGACTGGGCCACGGCCCCGGCGGCCTCGCGCATCGACAGGGCGGCACGGGCCAGCGTGGCGAGCTGCTGGGTGAGGGTCTCGACCGTTTCGACCAGGGGCCGGCGCAGCTCGGTGATGTGGATCGCGGTGGCGAGCTGATTGGCGAACGTATTGATCGTGAGCACGTCCTTGGCGCGGTATGCCTTGCGTTTGTGGTGCTCGAGCTCGAGCGTGCCGATCACCTGGTCGCCGAATTTGAGGGGGACCATCACCAGGCTCTGGATCACGAGCGGGGCATCGGCGAGGCGCTTGTCGCGCATCACGTCGTCGATCACGACCGCCTCCCCGGTGCGGGTCACGTGCTCGCGCAGCGCCTCGGTGTCCGGCGTCGGTTGGCCCCGCTCGGGCCGGCCGATCTGCCCCCGATACGCGAGCAGGATCACGCCCTCCTGCCGCCGGTAGATCCGGAAGTCGCCCCAATCGACCAGGCGGTGCGCCAGTCGCTCGATCCGCGCGAACGAGTCTTCGAGGCTGATGTTGCTCGTGATCACCGCCTCCATGGCGTGGATCTTGTTGAGCTCCTCCGCGGCGATCGCTTCTTCCAGCGTGTGCTTGAAGAGCAGGCCCAGCGCGCCCAGCGCTGCGGCGACGAACGGCCAGGCGAGCGGCGGCCAATACGCCACCGTGCCCACGATGATGCCGGTGGCGATCAGACTGGCGCCGTAGCCGATGCACTCGTAGCGCAGGATGAGCAGGCGCTCGTCCTGCTCGAGCTTGCCGCGAATGATGAGGGCGAAGTAGAACAGCAACCGGCTGATGACGAAATACGCCAGGGCGTAGAAGAACAGCGCGGGCACGAGCTCCACGTGCAGTCCTGGGGACGAGACGTCCGAGACCCGCAGGGCCCCGGCATAGATGCCGTACGCGCCCACCAGCGCGACGACCTCGCGGCCCAGATTCACGAGCGCCGCGCGGAACATCTTCTTCTGCCAGAGCCAGTCGGCCGCGAGCACGCCGCCGGCGACCGCGAGCGCGGTCGCCGGGGCGCCCACCAGCAGGGTCCCGGCGAGGGCCACGAGGCCGGTCTGCGTGAGGTAGGAGTACTTGCTCAACGGCACCTGCGCGCCGCGCAGCAGGAAGGCGGCGACGGTCATGACGACGATCT
>QHTP01000051.1 GCA_003220855.1 Gemmatimonadota bacterium | reverse complement strand
GAGATCGCGCAGGGATGGCAATTCCTCACGCGGCGCGAATACGCCGAGGCGATTGAGCGCGCCCAGTTCGCGCTGCGCCCGCGACGCCTGTCGCCCGCGGCGCTCGAGACGCTGGCCATCATCGCATACCGGCAGCCGGTGGGGCGGTCGGAGGTGGACGAGATCCGTGGCGTCGATTCCGGCGCCGTGATCGACAAACTGGCGGAGCGGGGGCTGGTAGAGGTGGTGACCCGGGGCGAGGGGCTCGGGCGGCCGCTGCTCTACGGGACCACACCGCAGTTTCTGGAGATCCTGGGGCTCAAAGACCTGGACGAGCTGCCGCGGCTGGAAGAGCTGTCGGTAGCGCTCCGGCCGCCCGCACCCGCCGAACCCGAATGACGCTGATGCGCCTGCAACGCGCGTTGGCGCGTGCGGGCGTGACGTCGCGGCGCAAGGCCGAGGATCTGATCCGCGCGGGTCGCGTCCGTGTGGACGGCACGGTGGCGACCATCGGCATGAGCGTCGACCCGGGGCGCCAGCGCGTGACCGTCGACGGGCAGGCCGTGCGCCAGGGGCCCGTCACGTGGCTCGCGCTCAACAAGCCCGTCGGATACGTCGTGAGCCGCGGCGACCCCGAGGGGCGGCGGACGGTCTACGACCTGCTGCCGCAGGTCCCGGGGCTCACGTACGTGGGACGGCTGGACGTCATGACGTCCGGGCTGCTGCTCCTCACCACCGACGGCGCGGCCGCGCACCGGCTCATGCATCCGCGCTTCGCCGTGCCCCGCACGTACTGGCTGCGGGCGCACGGCCACGGCGCGACGGAGCTGCGCACCGCGCTCACGCGCCCGCCGACGATCGACGGGCGGCCGGTACGTGTGGTGGACTTCCGGGTGCGCCCGGTGGAGCGGAGCGTCGAGGTGGAGCTCACCCTCGCCGAGGGCCGCCAGCGCATCGTGCGCCGGCTGGCGGAGGCGCTGGGGCTCAAGGTCGAATGGCTGCACCGCGTGGCCTACGGGCCGGTGCGCCTGGGACGGCTCGCCGAGGGCAAGTACCGGCGCCTCGCCGCCCACGAGGTGGCGGCAATCGAGCGATTGCCTGGAACTGCGTGATCGGACGGCGATGATGCCATATTCTCTGCGTGGGCCGGACGGCTGAGGCATGACGACCGACACGAGTGGGGTGGACCGGGCACTGGGGTCCATCGGGACGACGTTCCGTCTCTCCCGCCTGTACCCGCCCACGCACCCTGCGGTGCAGGAGGCGCTGCGCCAGGTGGGGGAGGCCTTGGGGCCGCTCGCCGCCGTGGGCACGGTCGAATGGAAGGTCGGCGCGACCGGACTGCACTGGCACGGCCAGCAGCTCCTGCCGCGGAACACGCAGATCGCCGAGCTGGCGGGCCTGCTGTATGCGCGCGGCGTGCGGACCCTGACCCTCAACCCCGGGATGACGGCGGAGCACGTGCTCGCGCTGTTCCAGGTGGCCACCGGGACCGCGGCGCCGGACGCGCAGACGTTGGGGCGCATCACGCTCACGCTCGGCCGGCGCAGCGCCGCCCGGCTCGAGCGACTGCGCCCGCCGACGCCGGCGGACGGCGTGCCGGCCGTCGCCGACCCGGCATCCGGTGACGTCCCCGCCCCGCCCGCCGCGGCCGCCCCGGCTCCCGAAGTCCGTGCCGCCGCCGCCGCGGACACGCTCATGGCGGCGAAGCGTCCCAGCGCCGCGTTTCGGCCCGACGCCCTGCCGCCCGACGTGGAGTCCGCGCGCGCCGTGGCGGCGGTGCGCGCCGCGACAACCCCGGACGCGCAGCGCGCCGCCGTCGAACGGCTGGCGGCGGTGGCTCCCCAACTGCTGACGCTGCGCGAAGTGGCGACCAGCGCCGACGCCGTCGCGGCCCTCGACCACCTGCTCCCCCAGGCGCAGGATCCGCGGCTGCTGGCGGCGATCGACGCTGCTGCGACGGCGTTGTCGGACACCGCGCTGGTCGCGCGCATGGTGCGGCGCCTGGGCGAGGCGCACGTTCCGGCGGAGGAACGCGAGTCGCTCGTGACGGCGGTAGGGGCGCTCGCGTCGCTCTCCATGGGACTCGTGCTCGAGGCGTTCCTCGCGGCTCCGGTCGAGCAGCGCGCGCCGTTCCGGGCGGCCGTGCGCAAGGCCGCCGACCGTGCGCTCGAGGTGCTGCAGGGCCGGCTGGCGGACAAGAACCCGGAGCTCGTAGCGGCGGCGGCCGAGTTCGTGGGGCTGACGGGGAGCCCGCAGGCCGTCACGCTGCTCGTCCCGCTGCTGCACCACACGTCCGAGTTCGTGCGCGAGGCGGCCCTGCTGGGCTTAGCGGAGGCGGGCGGCCGGGAGACCGCCCGGCCGGCGATGCCGGCCCTGAAGGACGAGAGCGTGGCGGTGCGTTCGGCGGCGGTCCGCACGATCGCGGCGGCGGGCGACGCCGCGTCGTCCACGGTGCTGATCCGGCGGGTGGAGCAGGAGCCTGACGAAGGGGTACAGGCGGAGTTGCTTCGGGCCATCGGTCGGCTGGGCGCCAAGGAAGCCCTGGAAGTGCTGGCGCGGTTCGCCGAGCCGGGCGGGATGATGCACCGGCGTAGCGCGACCGTGCGGGCGGCCGCGGTGGACGGGCTGCGCCACATCGCGCGCCCCGAGGCGCGGGGGTTGCTGGAACTCTACAGCAAGGACAAGGAGCCGGCGGTGCGCAAGGCGGCGGAGGCGGCGCTCAAATGACGACTCGGACGGCGAAGTCCGGCGACGCGGTGCTCGCGACCACGATCGCGCGCGAGGTGGCAAAGCGGGTGGTGGCCCAGGAGCTGATGGTCGAGCGCCTGCTGGTCGGCCTGCTCACGGGCGGACACATCCTGCTCGAGGGTGTGCCGGGCCTCGCCAAGACGCTCGCGGTGCGCACCGTCGCCGAGTCCCTGCGCATTTCGTTCTCGCGCATCCAGTTCACACCCGATCTGCTGCCCGCGGACGTGATCGGTACCATGGTGTTCGACCAGCGGTCGCAGGAGTTCTACGCGAAAAAGGGGCCGCTGTTCGCGAACCTCGTGCTCGCGGACGAAATCAACCGCGCCCCCGCTAAAGTGCAGTCGGCGCTGCTCGAGGCGATGCAGGAGAAACAGGTCACGATCGGTGGCGAGACCTTCTATTTGGGCGAGCCATTCCTCGTGCTCGCGACCCAGAACCCGATCGAGCAGGAAGGCACCTACCCCCTTCCCGAGGCGCAGCTCGATCGCTTCATGCTGAAGGTGCGGGTCGGGTACCCGACGCGCGACGCCGAAAAGGAGATCGTGGCGCGCATGGCGTCGGGCCGGCCGATCGAGGTCGAGCGGGTGGCCGAGGCGGACGACATCCTGGCCGCGCGCAGCGCCATCGCCGAGCTGTTCATGGACCAGAAGGTCGTGGACTACATCGTGGACGTGGTGCGCGGCACGCGTGAGCCCCAGGCGGTCGGCCTCCCCGAGTTGAAGCCGCTGATCGCCTTCGGGGCGTCCCCCCGGGCTTCCATTTACCTCGCGCAGGCGGCCCGGGCGCACGCCTACCTGCGCGGTCGCTCCTACGTCGTGCCCGAAGACGTGAAAGCGATGGCGTTCGACGTGCTGCGGCACCGCGTGCTGCTCACGTTCGAGGCGGAGGCCGAAGACATGGACTCGGACCGGGTCATCGCCAAGATCCTCGAGGCCGTGGGCGTCCCGTGAAGTACGAGGGGGTCGATCGCCGCAGCGGCGAGTACTCCCCGCTGCGCCGGCGCCGGCGCGCCGTCACCGCGCAGGTGCTGCGCCAGGTCAAGGGCATCGAGCTCCGCACCCGCAGCCTCGTCAACTCGTTGTTCAGCGGCGAATACCGCTCGGTGTTCCGCGGGCAAGGCATCGAGTTCGCCGAAGTCCGCGAATACCAGCAGGGCGACGACTTCCGCGCGATCGACTGGAACGTGTCGGCGCGGATGGGGCATCCGTTCGTGAAGACCTACCACGAGGAGCGCGAGATCACGCTGCTGCTCGTGGTGGACCAGTCGGGCTCGTGTCAGTTCGGGCGCCCATACACCAAGGCGGGCCTGGCGGTGGAAGTAGCCGCCGTGCTCGCGCTCGCCGCCGCCCGCCACAACGACCGCGTGGGGGCCCTGATGTTCGCCGACAAGGTCGAGTACGTCGTGCGGCCGTCCAAGGGTCGGCCCCATGCCCTGCGCATCATCCGCGACCTGGTCGCGTTCACGCCGCGCGGCCGCGCCACCAACCTCGCCGAGGCGCTGCGCTACGCCGCCAAACTGCTGCGCCATCACGCGATCGTCGTGGTGCTGTCGGATTTCCGCGCCGACGGATGGGAGGACGCGCTGGCGCAGCTGGCGGCGGCCAACGACGTGGTCGCGATCACGATCGACGACCCGCGCGAGCTCAACCTGCCCGATACGGGCTGGGTGGACATGGAGGATGCCGAAACCGGCCAGCGGGTCCTGATCGACACGAGCCACGCTCCCACCCGCACGCGCGTGCGGGTCGCCGCGGAGCGGCAGCTGCAGGAGCGGAGCCGCAAGCTGCTCGCGGCGGGTGTGGACCGCGTCACGCTGCAAACCAGCGTGCCCTATGCGGTGCCGCTGCGCCGCGCGTTCGCCGAGCGCGCCAAGCGCCTGAAGCGATGACCGCCCTCGCCGGGCTGCTGCTGCTGCAGGTGGGAGGATGGGTCGCGACGCCGCCGCGGCCGACCGTGGGCGACACCATCTGGCTCGAGCGGGAGATCCCCGTGCCGGCCGGATGGCAAGTGCGGGCCGGCAAACTCGAGGCGCGGGAGGACGTCGAGCCGCTGGGCGACCCGGCTGTGCTGCGGAGCCGGGCGGGCTGGGTGGTGCGCTATGGGCTCGCCGTGTGGACGCCGGGAAGCCACACGCTCACGCTGCCGCCGCTCTGGCGCATCGGCCCGGACGGCCGCACCGACTCGAGTGCCGGCGGTGGGGCGAGCGTCGTCGTGGCGAGCGTCCTCCCGGACACGCTGAAAGCGCCCGACCCGCGCGGACCGCTCGGACCGCTGCGGCTGGAGCGTCGTAATGCCGGGCCGCCGCTCGTCGCGGCCCTCGCCTCGATCGGGCTGCTCGCGGCGGGCGTCGCCGCCCGGCGCCGGGCGCCGCGCCGGGTACCCCCGGCACCTCCAGTTCCACTGGAACGTGAGGTGCCGGATGCACGCTGGCTCGCCGCCGGCGAGCCCCGGGCCGTGGCCACGCGCGCGACCTGGCGGTTGCGCGCCACGCTGGCGCGGGCGGTGCCCGGAGCGCATCACGCGCTGGATACTCACGAGTGTCTCGGCGTAGTCGAGCGGGCGCGGCCCGGGGCGCCCGTGGGCGAGCTGCGGGACGTGCTGGAGCAGCTCGATCGCGTCGCCTTCGCCACGTCCCAGGGCACCGATGTCGCGGCCCTCGCCGCGCGGGCGCGGCGCCTGGCCCGGGAGCTGGCGCCCTGAGCTTCGCCCGGCCCTTCCTCCTGGTCGCCCTGGGCGTGCTGCCCCTGTGGTGGTGGCTGCGGACGAAGCGCCTGAGCAGGCTGTCGGGGACCCGCATGAGCGACGTGCGCCCCGCGGCGGGGGCGGCCGAGCGTCTCTGGATCGCGCGCCTCCCCGTCACGCTGCGGAGCCTGTGCCTGGGCGCGTGGATCGTCGCGGCGGCGGGCCCCCGGATCGGATCAGCGCGCTCGGAGACGCACAGCGAGGGCATCTCGATCGTGATCGCCATCGACATGTCGAGCAGCATGCTCGCCGAGGACTTCGCTCCCGCCAACCGTATCGATGTCGCCAAACAGACCGCGATCGAATTCGTCCGGGCACGGACGTCGGACCGCATCGGGCTCGTGGCCTTCGCCGCCCAGGCGCTCACCCAGGTTCCGATCACGACCGACTACGCGGTGCTGGAGCAGGCGCTCAAGGGACTGCACATCGGGATGCTGGAGGACGGCACCGCGATCGGCACGGGCATCGCGACCGCGGCGAGCCGGCTGCGGCGCGCTCCCGGCAAGAGCAAGGTGATCGTGCTGCTCACCGACGGCGTGAACAACCGCGGGACGGTGGATCCGCGCACGGCGGCGCAGGCCGCGGCGGCCCTGGGCATCAAGATCTACGTCATCGGGGTGGGGAAGCGGGGGGAGGCGCCGGTGCCGACGGGGCAAGGACTCGATGGCCTGCGCTACGAGATGATGCAGGTCGAGATCGACGAGCCGCTGATGACCGAGATCGCGTCGATGACGGGCGGGCGCTACTTCCGCGCCACCGA
>QHTP01000018.1 GCA_003220855.1 Gemmatimonadota bacterium | reverse complement strand
GGTGCGCGCCCTCGTCGATCGCGCCGTGGATCCCGCCGCCCGCGATTTTAACGTCGATCAGCGAAGCGCCCCAGAGCTCGATGCGGAGGCGTTCCACGCCCTCGTGAACACGCCCCCCATGCTCGCCGCCACCCGGGCCGTGGTCGTCCGCGGGCTCGAGCAGCTCAGGAAGACCGCCAAGCTGCGCCAGGAGCTGTTGCGCTACCTCGCCTCCCCCAATCCCACCACGGTGCTGGTGCTGGTACAGGCGGCCGGCGAGCCGCCCGACGCCGAGCTCGTGCGCCGCACTACGGCCGTGGCCGTCGAGCCGCTGCCGCCGGCGCGGGTGGAGCGCTGGATGGCCCACCGCGCCCGGCAGCTGGCCCTCACCCTCGCGCCGGAGGCCGGAGCCCTGCTGCTCGACGCCGTCGGGAGCGATCTCGCCACGCTCGCGCGCGAACTCGAGAAGCTGGCGGCGCTCGCAGGCGGCGCGTCGCGGCCCGCGACCCGGGAGGACGTCGCGGCGCTGGTCGGGGTGCGCCGGGGCGAGACGCTTCAGGACCTGGTGGACGCGACCCTCGAGCGGCGGGCAGCGGAGGCCGCGCGGCTGGTGGCCCCCATTCTCGAGCAGGCCGGCATGAGCGGTGTCCGCATGCTGACCGCGCTGGGTACGCACCTCGTCGGCACGGCGCTGGCCCGTGCCGAGCTCGATCAGGGCTCGCCACCGGCCCGGCTCGAAGCGCTGCTCCTGTCGCACCTCCGGGCGGCCCGCCCTTACGGCCTCGGGAGCTGGGAGGGAACGGCGGCGCGCTGGGCCCGCTGGGCCGCGCGGTGGAGCGCGCACGAGCTCGAGCAGGCCCTGCGGCTCGCACTCGACGCGGACCGGTCCCTGAAGTCGAGCACGTTGAGCGACGCGGCGGGAACGATGGTCCAACTCGTCTTGTCGTTCGCCGTGCTCGGGCGGGAGGTGGCGTGACCGCGGCTCGACGGCTAGGCGGTTGGACGGTCTGCGTGCTGCTCCTGCTACCCGTCTACGCGCCTTCCCGTCTGGCCGCCCAAAGCGACAGCGTCCGCGCCGTCGCGCTACGCGTCGCCCAGACCCGGCCCGATTCGGGGCGCGCCATGATGCGTCGCCTGCTCGCGAGCCTGTCGCCGCAGGATTCGCTCTACCCGGGCGCGCTCTTCACGGCCGGGATGCTGGCGCCCGACGCCGGCCTCATCGCCACCAACCTGCAGCGGGTGGTGGTGGAGTACGGACGGTCGGTGTGGGCGGACTCGGCCCTCGTCGCCCTCGCGAAGCTCTACTTCGCCCAGGGGGACCTGGCCGCGACGTCCCAGGCGGCGGAGCGGTTGCGGCGCGATTATCCGGACTCGCCGCTCAAGCCCCGTGCCGACTTCACGGGTGCGCGCGCCTACTTCGACATGAAGGACGACGTGCACGGCTGTGCGCTCATCCGTGAGGCGCTGGACGGGGCGGGCGCCGACGTCGAGTTCCGGAATCAGGTCTCCTTCTACGCCCCGCGCTGCGCCGCCATCCCGGGCGTCCCGGCGGCCGGTACGCCCGCGACGACGGGCGACAGCCAGGCGAAGCCCGCGACGCCCGCGACGACCTACGCCGTGCAGGTCCTCGCAGTGAAGAGCGCGTCGCAGGTCGACGAGATGCTCACGCGTCTCAAGGTCATGGGCTTCGACGCCCGCGTGGTGCGCGACACGAGCGGTCTCTTCAAGGTCCGGGTGGGGCGCTACGCGACGCACGACGAAGCGGCGCAGGTGCAGCGCCGCCTGAAGACCCGCCTGGGAGGGCAGCCGTTCGTGGTGGAGGAGCCGTGACGCCTCCGCGGGTGGACGCCGACACACCGCTGATGCAGCAATACCGCGAGCTCAAGGCGCGGCACCCGGACGCCATCCTGTTCTTTCGGATGGGTGACTTCTACGAGATGTTCGAGGACGATGCGCAGCTGGCGGCCCGCGAGCTCGGCCTGACCCTCACCTCCCGCAACAACGGGGGCGCGGCCGAGGTGCCGCTGGCCGGCGTGCCGGTCAAGGCGGCCACCGACTACCTGCGCCGTCTGATCGCCCAGGGACATCGCGTGGCGATTTGCGAGCAGGTGGAGGACCCCAAGCTCGCCAAGGGGCTGGTGCGGCGCGAAGTGGTGGAAACCGTCACCCCGGGCAGCGTGCTCGCCGACGACTGGCTGGAGCGACGTCGCAACAACTTCTTGCTCGCGGTCGATCCCCGCGGCGCCCCGGCCGGTCTGGCCGCGCTCGATCTGACCACGGGGGAGCTGCTGCTCGAGACCGCCGCAGCGGAGGAGCTGCCCGCGGTACTGGCTCGCTACGAAGCTCCCGAAGTCGTTCTTCCGGCCGGTACGCTGCTCGCGGTGGCGGGCGCTGCGCGGACGGAGCGCGAGGCCTGGGAGTTCGATCCCGAACTGGCGCGCGAGGACCTGACGCGGGCCTTCCGCGTGGCGTCGCTCGACGGGCTGGGGGTCGAGGCGGAGGACCGCGCCGCCCTCGGCGCGGCCGGCGCCCTGTTGCGCTACGCCCGTGAGCTCAAGCCCGGCGGCCTGCCGCACGTCGCCCATCCCCGCATCGTGCGGCGCGGTGATCTGCTGCCGCTCGACGACATGACCCGCCGCAACCTGGAGCTGGTGGAACCGCTGCGCGTCGAGCCGGGAAGGAAGGGGACGACACTGCTCGACGTGCTGGACCGTACCATGACCCCGATGGGTGCGCGGCTGCTGCGGCGCTGGCTGTTGGCCCCGCTGATCGACCCCGCGATGATCAACGCGCGGCTCGATGCCGTGGAGGTGCTCGTCGGCGACGCGCGCGGACGCGAGCGGCTGCGGGAAGCGCTGGACGGGGTGCGCGACCTGGAGCGCCTGGCGGGTCGTGCGGCGCTGGGGCGGGCCACGCCGCGCGAGCTGGGCGCCCTGCGTGACTCGCTGCTGCGTCTCCCGGACGTGCGGGGCGCGCTCGACGGACTCGAGGCCCGCGGGCGAGCCGCGCTGCTCGAGCAGGCGGCCGATCGCTTCGACCTGCTGCAGGATCTGGGCGAGGAGCTGGAACGCGCCCTGGTGGAGCGGCCGCCGGCCCAGGCGTCCGAGGGTGATGCGATCCGCATGGGCTACGATCGCGCGCTCGACGACCTGAAGGACGCCCGCGACGGTGGAAAGCACTACATCGCGGGACTGCAGGCGCGCGAGCGCGAGCGCACCGGGATCGCCTCGCTCAAGGTCGGGTTCAACAAGGTATTCGGCTACTACATCGAGGTGACGCATCCGCACCGCGATCGCGTGCCCCCCGACTACGAGCGGCGTCAGACCCTGACCGGCGCGGAGCGCTACGTCACGCCGGAGCTGAAGGAGTACGAGGCGAAGGTGCTCGGGGCCGAGGAGCGGATCGCGATCCGCGAGGCGGAGCTGGTCGACGCGCTGCGACGCCGCGTCGCAGACGCCGTCGGGCGGGTGCAGGCGACGGCGGGCGTGCCCGCGGGACTCGACGTGTGGAGCGCGCTCGCCGACGTGGCGCAGCACGAGGGCTACGTGCGGCCGGAGGTGAACGACGGGTTCACGATCGCCCTGGAGGGCAGCCGCCACCCCGTGGTCGAGCGCATGATGGCGCGTGAGGCGTTCATCCCGAACGACGTGCTGCTCGACGCCCCGGGCCGGGTGATCCTGCTCACCGGTCCGAACATGGCGGGGAAGTCCACGCTGTTGCGCCAGGTCGGGCTGTGCGTGTTGCTCGCGCAGATCGGGGCGTTCGTCCCGGCGCGGCGCGCCGTGGTGGGCGTGGCGGACCGGTTGTTCACACGTGTGGGAGCGTCGGACAATCTGGTGCGGGGCCAGTCGACCTTCATGGTCGAAATGAGCGAAACGAGCGCCATCCTGCACGGCGCCACGGCGCGAAGTCTCGTCCTGCTCGACGAGATCGGGCGGGGGACCTCCACCTACGACGGTGTGGCCATCGCGTGGGCGGTCACGGAGTTCCTGCACAACGCCATCGGCTGCAAGACCGTCTTCGCGACGCACTATCATGAGCTCACGCAGCTCACTGAGGAGCTGGCCCACGCGCGCAATTTCAACGTCGCGGTGCGGGAGGCGGGCGACGAGATCGTGTTCCTCCACCGGCTCGAACCGGGCGGTGCCGATCGCTCGTACGGCATCCACGTGGGGCAGCTCGCGGGACTGCCGGCGCCCGTGGTGGCGCGGGCGTGGCAGGTGCTGAAGCTGCTCGAGGCCGGGCATCAGGTGGCGCGTCAAGCGCCTCCCGCGCCCCCCGACGCGACGCAGCTCGGCCTGTTCGTGCCGGCGCCCACCGCGCCCCCGCACCCCCTGCTGCAGGAGCTGGACCGCCTGAACGTGGACGCGTTGTCGCCGCTCGAGGCGCTCAACCGGCTCGCGGCGTGGAAGAAGCACCGCGAGGAGGAGGGCGCGTGAGGGCGTGGCGCAACGCGCTCGCCGGCGCGGTGGCGCTGGCGGTGGCGACGTGTGGCAAGTCGCGGTCGGGGGACCAGGCGGGGGGCGGGGAGCCCTCGGGCGGGCCGCCCGATCAGGAGCCTCCCGTGGCGCTCAACGGCGACTCGCCCATCCAGTATCCCCCCCGGCTGTACGACCAGAAGGTGGAAGGCGACGTGGTGCTCCGATTGTTCGTGGACTCGACCGGGCGGCTCGCCGCGGAGTCGAGTCGCGTCGCCGAATCGAGCGGCTACCCCGCGCTTGACTCGGCGGCGCTCTCGGGGTCGCGCCGGCTGCGGTTCACCCCGGCACGGCGTCACGGCCTGTCGATCGCGACCGCGTTCCTCCAGCCGATCGAGTTCCACCACCCGCAGGCCGGCGGATCGGTGCGCAAGGGCGAGCCGGACACCGTGAAGCCACCGCCGGTGCGCGCGCCGGTCCCGACCGCTCCGGTCGCGCCCGCGCGCGTGCCGCGACGCGACACCACGGCGGTGCGGCGCGACTCGTCCCCGCCTCACCCTCCCGCCGACACCACGCGCGTCGTCCCGGACAGCACGCGTGTGAAGCCGGACACGAATGCCGCACCACACTAAGCCGTATGGCAACGTTCTCGAGACGATCGGCTGGACACCGCTGATCCGGCTGAACCGGGTCACCCAAGGCATCCGCACGCCCGTCTACGCCAAAGCGGAATTTTTCAATCCCGGGGGCTCGGTGAAGGACCGCATCGGCGTCGCGATGATCGAGGCGGCGGAGCGCGAGGGACGGCTCAAACCGGGCGGGCTGGTGGTCGAAGCGACGTCGGGCAACACCGGCGTCGGGCTGGCGTTGGCCGCCGCGGTAAAAGGCTATCGCTGCATCTTCACGATGCCCGACAAGATGTCGCAGGAAAAGGCGCGCCTGCTCCGCGCGCTCGGGGCCGAGGTGATCATCACGCCGACGGCGGTCCCGGCCGACCACCCGGACAACTACATCATGAAGGGCCGCGCCATCGCGGCCGCGCACCCGAACGCGATCTTCGCCGACCAGCATTACAACCCGGTGAACCCCGAGGTGCACTACCGCACGACCGGCCCCGAGATCTGGCAGCAGACCGAAGGCCGGATCACGCACTTCGTGTGCGCGCCGGGGACGGGGGGCACCGTGAGCGGGGCCGGGCGCTATCTCAAGGAGCAGCGCGCGACCATCCGCGTGATCGCCGGCGATCCCGTCGGCTCGATCTATGCGGACTATGCCCGGACGCGTCGCCAGACCGACGGCCGCCCCTACAAGGTGGAGGGCATCGGCGGCGACAAGATTCCGACCTCGCTGCACTGGGACGTGATCGACGAGTGGATCACGGTGTCGGACAAGGACGCGATGCTGCTGGTGCGACGCCTGGCCAAGGAGGAAGGCCTGTTCGCCGGCGGGTCGACCGGGGTCAACCTCGTGGCCGCGCTGGAGGTGGCGCGTCGGGTGAACGACCCGCAGGCGCTCGTGGTCACCGTGCTCGCGGACACCGGAGAGCGCTATCTCTCGAAAGTGTTCAACGACGAATGGTTGCGCGAGAACCAGATCCTCGATGCCGAACGCGTGTCCGTGGCGCAGCTGCTCGAAGCGCGCAACTCGGGGGCTCCTCCGCTGATCTCGGTCCCGCCCACCGCCACGGTGCGCCAGGCGTTGAACCTCATCAGCACGTACAACGTGTCGCAGCTGCCGGTGCTGGACGGCGGCGACGGCGTGGGCGCGGTCTCTGAGCAGATGCTCATGGCCCGGGCGCTCGAGCATCCCGCGACGCTGGACCAGCCGGTCCAGGACGTGATGGACGCGCCCTTCCCGGTGGTCGATGCCGATCTCCCCGTGGAGCGGCTCACCACGCTGCTCTCGCGCGAAACGCCGGCGGCGCTGGTCCGACGCGAGGGCAAGATCGTGGGGATCGTCACGCGGTACGACGTGCTGCACCAGCTGGCCGGAATCCGCTGATGCGCGTCACGGTGCTCACGGGCGGTGCGTCCGCCGAGCGCACCGTCGCCTTCGCCGGAGCGGCGCAGATCGTCGAGGCGTTGCGGGGGCGGGGGCACGGCGTGACGGCCGTGGATACGGTGACCGGCCTGCTCGGCCCCGCCGACGAGCGGCGCCTGCTCACGACGGCGGTCGGACGCGAGCCGCCGGCGGTGGCCGAGCTCGACGAGCGCGAGCGCGCGATGCTGTCGAACGGCCTCGCGTCCCTGCCGGCGGTACGGGACGCGGACGTGCTGTTCCTCTGCCTGCACGCCGGCCGCGGAGAGGGCGGGACGCTCCAGGCGGTGCTCGATGTCATCGGCGTTCCGTATACCGGCAGCGGCGCGCTTGGGAGCGCGCTCGCGATGGACAAGGACCTCGCCAAGCGGCTGTTCCGCGCGGCGGGCGTGCCCGTGCCCGCCTGGTTCATGGCGCCCCCCCCGGTGGCACCCGAGGACGTGACCACCGCCCTCGGCTGGCCGGTGATCGTGAAGCCCTCGAAAATGGGCTCGTCGGTGGGGATGTCGCTGGTGCGCAACGCCGAGGGGTTGGACACCGCGGTCACCCTGGCGCGGACGTACGACGCCGAGGTCATGGCCGAGCAGTTCGTGCCGGGGCGGGAGCTGACCGTCGCGGTGCTGGGCGACGTGCCGCTCCCGGTGGGAGAGATCATCCCGAAGCACGAGCTGTTCGACTACGAGTGCAAGTATACGCCGGGCATGTCGGAGGAGATCTTCCCCGCCAAGCTCGACACGACGCTGGCGCGTCAGCTGCAGGAGCTGGCGCTCACGGCGCACCGGGCGCTCAAGCTCGGGGGATATTCGCGCGTTGACTTCCGGTTGAGCCCCGAGGGCGACATCTTTTGTCTCGAGGCCAACACGCTTCCCGGCATGACGCGAACGAGCCTCCTGCCCCAGGCGGCCCGGGCGGCGGGGATCGAGTTCCCCGAGCTGTGCGAGCGGATCTGCCGTCTTGCGGGCGGGGGGAACTCGGGGAGCGCGCGCGGGGGATAATTACAGGATGGTCCCGCAGCGGATGTTCGGTATGACACCATGGGTGCGGCGGCTGATCGTCGCCAACCTGGTCGTCTTCCTGCTCCAGATGACGATCTTCGTCAACCCATGGTTCGTGGCCACGTTCGGGTTCGCCCCGCTCGACGCGCTGGCGCGGCCTTGGACGTTCGTCACATACACGTTCATCCACGCCAACTTCCTGCATCTCGCGTTCAACCTGCTGGCGCTGTTCGTGTTCGGGCCGCCCGTGGAAGAGCGGATGGGCGGGGGGCCGTTCCTCGCGTACTACGGGCTGTGCGGTCTGGGAGGCGCGGCCCTGTCGTTCGCGCTCGCGATGACGTTTCAGCAGGTGCAGCTCGTGGTGGGCGCTTCGGCGGCGGTGTACGGCGTGATGTTGGCCTTCGCGTGGGCCTGGCCCGATCAGCCGATTTCCGTGTTTCCACTCCCCGAGCCGATCGCCGCGAAATGGCTGGTGACATTCGCGGTGGCGATCTCGTTGTTGCTCGCCCTGTTCGCGGCGAGCGACGGCGTGGCGCACCTGGCCCATTTGGGCGGATTTGCGACGGGTCTGTTGTACTTGAAGGTGGCGGACTGGCGCCTGGCGCGCGCGGAGCGCCACCTGCGCCGCGCCAGCGAGCCGAGCGTGCTGGTGCATCCCGCCCGCGCGGTGCGTGCCAGCGCGGCCCCCAAGCCGCGCCGGGCGGAGCGCGATCCGTCGCAGGCGGAAATCGACCGCGTGCTCGACAAGATTTCGGCGCGCGGGATCGAGAGCCTCACACCCGCGGAGCGGCGCTTTCTCACCGAGATGAGCCGCAAGATGCGCGGCCGCTCTTGAGCGACACCGGCTGAGAGCCGGACCGGGAAAAGTCAAGGCGCCCTGCAACGGGCGCGCGCTTGTCTCCGGCGGGGCCGATTCCCAAATTGGGGCCGGCCGCTCCATGCTCGTCAACCTCGTGCCGGAGTTCCTCGCGGTGCTCGCCGCGCCCGACCCCCCTGCGGCCTATCACGACTATCTCGACCGGCACAAGCCCGTACTGCAGAGCTACTGGCACAACTACGTCCTCGATCCGACCTCGCCCCACGCGGAGCGGGTGATCGCGGCGGCGCTGCGCGCGGAGCGCGCCGATCTCGAGCGGCTGCTCGAGGACGTGGACGTCGCTGCCATCGCCGACGAGGCGCTCAGCCGCGCGCTCGAGCAGTTCGAAGCGGACTGCCCCGTCGACCTCTACCTGATGGTCGGCGTCGGGGCAGCCAACGCGGGGGAGCTGGTGGTGGGGGGGCGTGGCATCGCGTTCGTCTGCCTCGAACACTTCACCGGCCGCGCCAACCCGCAGACCTACGGCATGGGACTCGCGCCGCACCTGTTGCCGCTCTGGATCGCGCACGAGGTGGCGCACGCGGTGCGCTACACGTCGCCGTCGAGCCGCGCCGACCTGCGGCGCCTGGTGGCGGACCTGCGCGGGCATTACGACTTCTGGGACACTGGGAGCCGGGCGAGCTTGCGCGAGCTGCTCGTGAACGAGGGGCTGGCAGTGGCCGGGGCGCAGGCGGTCGCGCCCGGGTTCGAGCCGTGGGAGTACTTCGGCTACACGCGACGCCAGTACCGGCGCACCCGCGAGCTCGACGCCTTCCTGCGGCGCGCGGCCGCGCCGCTGCTCGACGAGTCGGGGCTGGGCCTGCGGCTGCGTTTCCTGTCGGGGGGCATGAGCCCGGCGGCCCGGATGATGGGCGGTCGCATGCTGCCGGAGCGGGCGGGCTACTATCTCGGCCTGCGGCTGGTGGAGAGCTACCTCGCCGAACGGGGCATCGCGTCGGCACTGCGCGCCGCGACGGCGGAGCTGCGCAAGTCGGAGGAGCGCGCGTTGGGCATGCAGAGCGCATGAGTCCGCGGCCGCGGGCGGAGCGGCGCCACAACCGGCCGCTGCGCGAAGTGCTGGACGATCTGCTCGCCCACACGCGCGCGCTCGTGCGGCGCGCGAAGGAGATGACGCCCGCCGAGCTCGACTACGCGCAGCAGCGCCTGGAATGGCTGGCGGACGAGGTGTGGCGCGTCGCCACCGGGGGCGCGGCGCCGCCATAACACCCGAAAGAGTTCCATTTGGCGGCCCCGCTGCGCGGCCTTGACACCCGCCGGAGCGGCGGGCAGGTTAGCACTCCATCGATACGGTTCAGTAGGAGCTACCCGCAGACGCGGGACGGCGTGGCTCTCCACACCCCTCTGGCCACGCTGCTCTCAACACCGCATTCGTGACGGCCGGCAGTGAACTCGTGGACCCCATCCGAATCGGGAGGTAGTTATGGCAGCGGATTTCTTCCTTGGCGAGTCTCTGGTAGGCGACGGGAATGAGGTCGCCCACATCGACCTGATCATCGGGTCGAAGTCGGGCCACGCGGGGCACGCCTTCGTCAGCACGTTGGCGAACAACACCGACGGTTTCACCAAGCTCCTCGCCGTCGTCACGCCCAACCTGCCGGCCAAGCCCGACACGCTCCTCTTCAACAAGGTCACCATCAAGAACGCCACGCAGGCCGTGCAGATGTTCGGCCCGGCGCAGGCGGCGGTGGCGCGCGCGGTGGTGGACAGCGTGTCGTCCGGGATCATCCCGCGGGACAAAGTGGACGACTATTGCATCCTGGTGGGGGTGTTCATCCACTGGGAGGCGAAGAACGACAAGAAAATCTACGACTTCAACTATCGGGCGGTGAAGGAGTCCATCGAGCGCGCCCTCAAGGGGCAGCCGAAGATCGACCAGGTGATCTCCCAGGCGAAGACGGCGACACATCCATTCGCGGGTGGCGCGGACAAGGGCTGATCGCTCCGGGAGTCCCGCGAGTCCACGTCGAGGGGCGGGGCTGCCGCCCCTCGACTGCGTTTCGAACCCTACGCCGACTCACCGTGGAGCGTGCGTCCTGATGCGTAAGCTGCTGCTGCAGCTCGTCAGCTCCAGGCTGCCGAGCGTGTTCGATCGGGTGGTCGCGTACGACGGCGGCGCCGATGAGGTGATGAGCTACGGCGGCGTGACCGACGCCGACGTCCGCGACCTGATCCACGGCTGCATCTTCACACGCGGTCCCAAGGACTTGAAGAGCTCCGCCGTGTTCGTCGGAGGCGCGGACATCGCCGTGGGTGAGCAGCTGCTCGCCGCCGCGACGAAAGCGATGTTCAAGCCCTTCACGGTGTCCGCGATGCTGGATTCGAACGGGTCCAACACGACAGCGGTCGCCGCGGTGGCGAAGATGGTGCAGGCGGCCGGGGGAGGTGAGGTGCGCGGCACGCGGGTCCTGATCGTCGCGGGCACCGGGCCGGTGGGGATTCGCGCCGCCGGGCTGTTCGCCAAGGCGGGCGCGGACGTGTGCATCACGTCGCGCAAGGCCGACGCGGGAGAGCGGGCCCGCGATCTCGTGCTCAAGCGGTTCGGCGGGAAGGTGCGCGCCATCGCGATGGCGGACGCGAGCGAGGCCGTCCGCGCGTGCGAGCGCGCGGAGCTGCTGCTCAACGCCGGCCCCGCGGGAGTGATGCTGGTCCCGAAGCGGGCGTGGGCCAACCGGCCCGGACTCAAGGTGGTGGCGGACGTGAACGCGGTTCCCCCGCTCGGCATCGAGGGGGTGGAGGTGATGGACGATGGCGTGACGAAAGACGGCGTGGTGTGCCTGGGTGCACTCGCCATCGGAAACCTCAAGATGAAGGTGCACAAGGCGTGCATCGCCCGCCTGTTCGAGCGCAACGACCTCGTGCTGGACGCGGAGACCATCGCCGACGTCGCGCGGGAGTTGATGGCGCCGAAGCAGTGATCCGATGCCCCGCGTCATCGGTATCGACCCGGGGACGGTGAGCATCGATCTCTGCGGGCTGGACCAGGGTCGCGTGTTTCTCGACCGCTCCTGGCCGACCGCGGAGGCCTTGGCCGATCCGGCGCGCTTCATCCTCGAGCTCGAGGCAGCCGGCCCCCTCGACCTCGTGGCGGGACCGTCCGGGTACGGCCTCCCCCTGACCCGCGCGCAGGACGCCACGGACGAAGATCTGCGTCTCGCGTTCCTCGCCGCTCCCCACGAGCGCGGGGGCATCGGCGGGCTCCGTGCCCTCGTGCGCGCCCTGGCGCGCTCCCGGCTGCCGGTGGTCCTCACGCCGGGGGTGGTGCACCTCCCCACCGTGGCGGTGCATCGCAAGGTGAACCGGGTCGACATGGGCACGGCCGACAAGGTCTGCGCCGTGGCGCTGGCGATCACACAGCAGGCTCGGCAGTCCGGGCGACCGCTCGCTACGGTGTCGCTCGTGCTGCTCGAGCTGGGCGGCGCGTTCACCGCTGCCGTCGCGGTGGCGGGAGGTCGGATCGTGGATGGGGTGGGAGGCACGGCCGGGCCGCTCGGCTTTCGCGCCGCAGGCGCGCTCGACGGCGAAGTCGCGTACCTCGCGGGAGAGGTGTCCAAGGCGCTCCTGTTCCAGGGCGGCGCCGCGGCCGTCGCCGGGTGGGACGAGGCGAGCACGTCCCCCGAACGGCTGGCGCATCCGGCGACGCCGGCCGAGCAGACCGCATGGGAGGCCTTCGTCGAGGGCGCCGTAAAGACGGCGGTGGCGCTGGCCGCATCGGTCCCCTCCCCGAAAGAATTCGTGCTGTCCGGTCGGCTCGCGCAGGTCGAGGGCGTCAGCCACGCGATCCGTCAGCGGCTCAGCTCGTTCGCGCCCACCCGGCTGCTCGAGGGATTCGCCCGGACCGCCAAAGAGGGCGCCCAGGGAGCGGCACTCCTGGCCGACGGGCTCGCCGGCGGTGCCAACCGGGAGCTCGTCGAGCTCCTCGCGATTCGTGAGGCGCGGGGCACGGTGCTCGACCATCTCTACGTCATCCCGCGCGAGCGAGCACGTCGCCGGCTGGAGGGGGGGCCCGCGTGACGCGCGTGCTCATCGCGGGCGTCTCCACGCGAGGGTTCGCGGAATCGGCCGCGCGGGCAGGATACGACGTGCTCGCCGTGGATGGCTTCGGCGACCTGGACCTGCGCGCTCGGGCGCAGTCGGTCAGCGTGGCGCGCAGCGCCGGGCGGTTCAGCATCCGCGCCGCCGTCGCCGCCGCGCGCCGGCTGCGAGTGGACGTGGTGTGCTATGTGGGCAGCTTGGAAAACGCGGGGGCTCCCTGCGCCGGCCGTCCGCGCCACGGCGCCGGGCGGCAACGCGGCGAGGGGACGCTGGCTCGTAAAACCGCGGGCATCGGGAGGCGGCGGCGGCGTGGCGCCGTGGCGGGGCGGCGCGCTGCCACGCGGCAGCTATCTACAGCAACGGGTGGCGGGCACTCCGGGGTCGATCGTGTTCGCCGCGGACGGGCACCGCGCGGTGCCGTTGGGCGTGTCGCAGGCCCTCGCGGGGGATCCGCGTTTCGGGGCCGGCGGCTTCCGCTACTGCGGCAGCATGCTCGTCGGCCCCGATGAGCCGCTGTTCGGCAACGCGTGCCGCCTCGCCACCGCCGTTACCGAAGCGTTCGGGCTCGTGGGCGTCAACGGCATCGATTTCGTCGCTCGCAGCGGCGTGCCCTACACCGTGGAAGTGAACCCGCGCTATTGCGCGTCGATGGAGCTCGTCGAGCGGGCGCGGGGGATTTCGATCTTCCAGCTGCACGCTCGCGCCTGCGCCGGGCACCTCCCCGAGGTGGCCCTTACCGGGCCTGGCCCGGCCGATGTGGTGGGGAAAGCGATCCTCTACGCCCGACACGACCTGGTCCCGGAGGGGACGGCGCGCTGGCTGGAAGACGACGACGTGCGCGACGTGCCTCCGCCGGGGGAACGCATCGAGCGGGGCCATCCCATCTGCACGTTGTTCGCGCGCGGGGGCACGGTGGCCGCGTGCGGCGCGGCGCTCGCCGCCCGAGCCCGCACTCTGTACCTGTCCCTGGAAGCGCAGCGCGCGAGGATCGCGTGAGCGCCGTCGAGCACGTCACGTGCCTCGGCTGCGGCTGCGCCTGCGACGACATCACGGTCGTGGTCGAGCGCGGTCGGCTCACCGAGGCGCAACGGGCGTGCGTGCTGGGCACTGCGTGGTTCGGGGACGGGCAGGTCCCACAGGAGATCCGGATACGTGGCCGCGCCGGCACCCTCGAGCGCGCCATCGCCGAGGCGGCGAAGGTTCTGACGGACGCGCAGCGCCCGCTCGTCTATCTCGCGGGGGACATTTCCTGCGAAGTGCAGCGCGACGCCGTCGCGATCGCCGATCGCCTCCAGGGCGCGATCGACAGCCTGGCGGGTACGGCCGGAGCGGGTGTGCTCGCCGCGCAGCGCCGGGGACGCGCGGGCGCAACCCTCGGCGAGCTGCGTCAGCGCGCCGACCTCGTGGTGTTCTGGGGCGTCGACCCTGGCGCGCGCTATCCGCGCTACAGCGCGCGCTACGCCGTCGACGCCGTGGGCCTCGCCGCGCCAGCGGGAAGAAGCAGCCGCCGAGTCATCGCGGTGGACCTGGGCGAGGCGCGCGGGCCGGCGGACGCGGACGGCCGGGTGGCGATCCGGCCGGATGCCGAGGTCGACGCACTCGGCACCATGCGCGCGACCGTCCAGGGGCGGGTTGCCGGGACCAACGCGGCGCTCGCGCCAGCGATCGCACTGGTCCACGAGATGACCCAAGCGCGATATGTGGCGCTGGTCGCCGACGCGGAGCCGGGCCCGATCCCCCTGGACCCGGACCGCGCGGAGGCCCTGATCGCGCTCGCGCAGGCCCTCAACGGCCGCACGCGCTGTGCCCTCTCAACGCTCCGTGGCGGCGGGAACCGCTCGGGGGCCGACGCCGTGCTCACGTGGCAGACGGGGTTCCCGTTCGCAGTGGACTTCGGGCGCGGGTACCCGACGTACCGGCCACACGCCGGCGCGGCCGAACGGCTCGCGGGTGGTGAGGTGGACGCGGCGCTCGTGATCGGCGCGCCGGCGACACTGCCCGATTCCGTGGCCCGGGGGCTCGCCGGTGTCGCCACGGTCGCGATCGGGCCGCGGGCGAGCGCCGCGGGTTGGAACCCCGTCGTCGCGGTGGACACGGGGGTGGCAGGCATCCACGAGGGTGGCACGGCGTTCCGCATGGACGACGTGCCGTTGCCGCTCCGGCCGGCGTTGGAGGGGGAGGACGTGCGCAGCGCGACGGCCACGGTGCGGGCGCTGCGCGAGCGACTGGAGGGTGGCGCGTGACGACACCCGCCCGGCTGCGGATCGCCGGTGGCACCGTGTACGACCCCGCGCATGGGGTGGACGGGGTGGTGCGAGACGTATGCATCGAGGGCGGCGGCATCGTGGCGGAGTTGCCGGCCGGCGCGCCGCGCCTCGACGTCCGCGGGATGGTGGTGATGCCCGGCGGGGTGGACATCCACGCGCACGTCGCCGGGTCGAGCGTGAATCACGCGCGGCGCTTGCTGCCGGAGGAGCACGCCGCCGATCCCGCGCCGGCGCCGCGGCTGGTGGACGGCCCGCCGCCACGCTCCGGAACAGGCGGGACGGTACCGAGCACGTTCGCCACCGGGTATCGCTATGCCGGACTCGGCTACACCACGGCGATGGAAGCGGCGGTGGCGCCGCTTGCGGCGCGGCATGCACACGCCGAGCTCGACGACACACCGCTCATCGATTCAGGCTTTTTCGTGCTGCTCGGCAACGACGATTACCTGCTGCGCCAGATCGCCGCGGGGGAGACGGCGCGGGCGCGCGATTACGCGGGCTGGCTGCTGGGCGTCACCCGCGCGTACGCCATCAAGATCGTGAACCCGGGCGGCGTGGCGGTATGGAAGAGCGGTGGGGCGGGCGGCGGCCGCAACGTGAGCGGGCTGGACGACGCGGTCGGGTCGAGCGCGGTCACGCCCCGAAAGATCCTCGAGACCTTGGCGGGGGCGGCGAACGCGCTCGCCCTGCCTCACCCGGTCCACATTCACTGTAACAACCTGGGCCAGCCCGGCAACGCCGCGACCACGCTCGAGTCGATGCGGGCGCTCGCGGGTCAGCGCGCGCACTTCACCCATCTCCAGTTTCACAGCTACGGGGGCGAGCGGGGGAAGGGGTGGAAGTCGGCCGCCAAAGACGTGATCGAGTACGTGAACGGCCACGCCCAGGTGAGCGTGGACGTGGGCCAGGTGATGTTCGGGTCCGCCACGACTGTCACGGCGGACGGCCCCGTCGAACACCTGCTGTACGCGAGCAGCGGCCGGAAGTGGGTCAACGTGGACATCGAGCTCGAGACGGGGTGCGGCATCGTTCCCTATTCCTACCGGGAGAAGGCCGCGGTTTCGGCGCTCCAGTGGGCGGTAGGGCTCGAGCTGTTCCTGCTGGCCCAGGACCCCTGGCGCGTGGTGCTTTCGACCGACCATCCCAACGGGGCGACGTTCCTTTCGTATCCGGAGCTGATCCGCCTCCTGATGGACCGCGCCTACCGCGACGACCGCCTGAAAGCCGTGAACCAGAAGCTGTTGGCCGGGAGCGCGCTGCTGGACGGGTTGGCTCGCGAATACACCCTGGGCGAGATCGCGATCGTCACGCGCGCCGGCCCCGCCCGGCTGCTCGGTCTCTCGCACAAGGGACATCTCGGCCCGGGCGCGGACGCCGACGTGACCGTGTACGCACCGGATGCCGACCGGGCGAAGATGTTCGCGGCGCCGCGCTACGTAATCAAAGGCGGGGCCATCGTGGTCGAGGAAGGCCAGCTGCGGCGTGCGCCTGCGGGAGCGCGGCTCGCCGTGCGCCCGGACTACGACGTGGCGGTGAAGAAGGATGTGAGGCGCTTCTTCGACGACTACGCCACGGTCGCGTTCGAGAATTACGGGGCGGAGCCGTGAAGATCAACGGCGTCGCGATCGAGGACACGTTCGCCGAGGCGTTCACGATGCGGGTCGCCCGCCTGTTGATCACGGGGCAGACGCTCGGGTGGGCCAAAGAGGCGGCCGTCAAACTGACCGGCTTCGCCACGTCGGTGATCGGGTGCAAATGCGAGGCGGGCATCGAACGCGAGCTCCCGGACGGCGAGACGCCCGACGGCCGGCCCGGGGTGAGCGTGCTGTTTCTGACCATGGATAAAGCGAGCCTTCCCGAGCAGCTGATCGTGCGGGTCGGTCAGACGGTGCTCACCTGCCCCACGACGGCCTGCTTCGACGGCCTCCCCGATGCGCCGGACCGGCTGCCCGTTGGGAAAGCGTTGCGGGTGTTCGGGGACGGGTTCCAGGCGAGCAAGGTGATCGGCGGCAAGCGCTACTGGCGCATCCCCGTCATGGAAGGGGAGTTCCTGATCGAAGAGACGTTTGGGATGTTGAAGGGCGTGGGCGGTGGGAATTTCCTCATCCTCGCGCGAGATGCGGACGCCGCGCTGGCCGCCGCCGAGGCCGCCGTCGCCGCCATGACCGGCGCGCCGGGCGTGATCCTGCCGTTCCCGGGCGGGGTGGTGCGGAGCGGGAGCAAGGTCGGGTCGAAGCGCTACAGCAACATGATCGCCACGACGAACGACGCCTTCGACCCTACTCTGAAAGCCGTCACCCAGTCGCAGCTCCCGGAGGTTGTGAACAGTGTGCTCGAGATCGTGCTGGACGGCACCGACGGCCCGTCGATCGAGGCGGCGATGCGAGCCGGGATTCGCGCTGCGTGCCGGCCCGGTGTGCTCACGATCACCGCGGGGAACTACGGGGGGAAGCTCGGGCCCCACCACTTTTACCTGCGAAAGATTCTGGGATGAGCGACGCCGTCACCCTCACCCTGGCCACCCAGCCGACGCACACGCTCGTCGCCGACTGCATCGCCGCGGACCGGTTTGCCGGGCTCGGCGCCACCGCCATCGCGGCGCTGCCGGTGGTGCACGGCGGCCGCCCGGCCACGCTCGGCGAGTTCTTCCGAGTCCGGGGCGAGCGAGCGAGCGTCGTCCGGATCGAGGGGGATTGCACGCGGATCGACGGGATCGGGACCGGCATGGTGGAAGGCGAGCTGATGATCGACGGCAGCGTGGGGCGCGATTTGGGGCTCGCCATGTCGGGCGGGCGGATCGACGTGCGTGGCAACGCGGGCGCTAACGCCGGTGGCGCGCCGGCAGGCGCCGCGCGCGGCATGACCGGTGGCGAGATCGTCGTGCGGGGCAGCGTCGGGGACGAGGCGGGCGCCCGCATGCGGCGGGGACTGCTGGTCGTGACGGGGGACGGGGGACGAGGGATGGGCAAGGGCATGATCGCCGGGACGGTGGTCCTGTTCGGGAACGCGGGGCCGGGCACGGGGCGATTCCTGAAACGGGGATCGATCGTCGCGCTCGGTGAGGTCGAGCGCCCGGCCACGTTCCGCTACGCCTGCACCTACCGACCACCCCATGTCGCGCTGCTGCTGCGCTACCTGGGGTCCCGCTGCCGGCTCGACGTAGCCGCCGCCCAGGTAACTGGACGCTACGAGCGCTACTCGGGCGACCTCGCCGAACTCGGAAAAGGAGAGCTGCTGCGATGGGTGGGGGCGTGAGCGTGACCGGACTAGGCCTCAACGAGCGGGCCTGGCGCATCGCCGACACCATGGTGGCGAACGCCGGCGAGCTGCGCATCACTGCGCGCACGCTCCCGGGGGGTGCTCGGGTGATCGACGCCGGCATCGACACGCCGGGCGGCTACGGCGCGGGGCGGGCCCTGTCGGAGATCTGCATGGGGGGGCTCGCCGACGTGGCGTACCCGCCGGTCGTGATCGGGGGCGACCCGTGGCCCGGGGTCCGCGTGTGGACGGACCATCCCGCGGTCAGCTGTATGGCATCCCAATACGCCGGGTGGGCGATCCAGGTGGGGAAGTACTTCGCGATGGGGTCGGGGCCGCTGCGGGCGCATGCGCGGGTCGAGAAGGACCTGTTTGCGAGGCTCCGGTATGCGGAGCAGGCACAGCGCGGCGTGCTGGTACTCGAGACCCGAGCCGCGCCCACGGACGAGGTGGCCGCCTGGGTCGGGCAGAAGGCGGGGCTCGCACCGGCGCAGCTGACTTGCCTGGTCGCGCCCACGGCGAGCCTCGCCGGCGGTGTACAGGTCGTTGCCCGCATCCTCGAGACCGGGCTACACAAGATGGACACGCTCGGGTTCGACGTCACGAAGGTCGTGAGTGGCATCGGTACGGCGCCGCTCCCGCCCGTCGCGAAGAACGACCTCCGGGCCATCGGCCGCACCAACGACTGCATCCTGTACGGCGGCCAGGCGCGCTACACGGTGAACGCCGAGGACGCCGAGCTCGCCGCGCTCGCGCCCAAGATTCCGGCTTCGGCGTCCAAGGACTATGGGACGCCGTTCTATGACGTCTTCAAGCGCTACGAGGGTGACTTCTACAAGATCGATCCGCTGCTCTTCAGCCCCGCCGAAGTGTGGCTCACGAGTGTGCAGAGCGGGAAGACGTACCACGCGGGACGCGTGAACCCCGACGTGTTGCGCGCATCGTTGCTCGAGACGTGAACTTCAGACCGGAGCCCGACATGCCGCGTCCGTCCTGGAACCGTGCCCTCAGGGCCGTGCTGCTCGGGCAGCAGGCGACCTGACGGCGGTGCGCGTCGCGATCCTGTCGGCGCGGCAGGGGTGGCATACCGACCAGCTCTGCCGCGCCCTCGCCGAGCGGGGGCACGAAGGGCGGGTGGTGCCGTACGAGGCGCTGGCGGCACACCTGGGAGGGGCGGCGGCCGGGGTGGCGGCGGGCGACGAGGATATCGGTGCGTGCGGCGCGGTGCTGGCGCGCATCATCCCCGCCGGCTCGCTCGAGCAGATCGTGTTCCGGGTGGATGTGCTGCACACGCTGGAAGAGCGCGGCATCCCGGTCATCAATCCCCCGCGCACCATCGAGCGCACCGTCGACAAGCTGTGGACCACGGCGCTGCTCGAGCAGGCGGGACTGCGGGTGCCTGAGACGGTGGTGTGCGAGCGTGCGGACGCGGCGCTGGCGGCGTTTCGCGCGCTGGGCGACGTGATCGTGAAGCCCCTGTTCGGCTCGATGGGGCTCGGCATGGTGCGGGTGACCGACGAGGAGATGGCGTTCCGCGTGTTCCGCACGCTGGAAACGCTGCGGGGCGTATATTATGTCCAGCGCACGATCGATCACGCCGGCTGCGACGTGCGGGCCTTCGTGGTGGGCGGCCGGGTGATCGGCGCGATCGAGCGGAGCGCGCCCGGCTGGAAGACCAACCTCGCGCGCGGCGGGCGCGCGCGGGCCGTGACGCTCGAGCCCGAGCGCACGGAGCTGGCCCTGGCCGCAGCCCGCGCGGTGGGTGCGGACTACGCGGGCGTCGATCTCCTGCCCGCGCGCGACGGCACCGTGTACGTCGTGGAGGTGAACGGGATTCCCGGATGGCGCGGCCTTCAGGAAGCGACGTCGCTCGACGTCGCCGCGGCGATCGTCGAGTTGCTCATCGGGCGCGTGGCGCAGCAGTGAGCGGCACGCCGCAGGCGGCCCAGGTGGCGGCCGCCGCGCAGCTCGCCTGCCTGCTCGAGGTGAGTGCCCCTAAACCCGGCAACGTGTCCCCGTTTGCGAGTTTCCGTGACGTGCGCTACGAGGACTTCCTTGCGAGCGCCGCGGCCATCGGGCCCGCGCTGGCCGCAGCCGGGGAGCGGCCGCTCGGCACCACCATCCGCGCCGCCGTCGAAGCCACGGCCCGCTGGGCGCCGTCCAATACGAACCTCGGCCTGGTCCTGCTGCTCGCCCCACTCGCCCGGGCGGCGCTGACGCCCGGCGGGGCCTCGCTGCGCGCCCAGCTCGCCGCCACCCTGGCCGCGACCACGGTGGCGGACGCGCGTGACACCTATGCGGCGATCCGCCTGGCCGCTCCGGGCGGACTGGGCCGGACGCCCGACCAGGACGTGGGTGGCACGCCCACCGCGACGCTGCGCGACGTGATGGCCCTCGCGGTCGAGCGCGACGCGATCGGCCGCGAATACGCGAACGACTTCCGCAGCACGTTCGAGCTGGGCGCCCCGGCCATCCGGGCCGCGCTCGCCGATCGCCTCCCCTGGCGGGACGCCGTGGTTGAGGCGTACTTGACGCTCCTCGCCGCCGCGCCCGACAGCCACATCGCGCGCAAGCTCGGTCTGCCGGCCGCGACCACGGTGCAGCAGGGGGGACGCAGCGTGCTCGACGCCGGGGGCGTGCGCACGGCCGCGGGGCGGGAAGGGATCGCCGCCCTCGACCGCGAGCTGCGAGACGAAGCCAACACGTTGAATCCCGGCGCTACGGCGGACTTGACCGGCGCGGCGATCTACGTCGTGCTGCTCGAAGGGGGCTGGCGTGCCCGCCCATAAGAATTTCAAGGTCGCCGTCACGAAGGACAACCTCGTCTTCGCCTCGGCCCATTTCATCACCTTCCCCGGGCACCGCTGCGAGCGGCTACACGGCCACAACTACCGGACCCGCGTCGTCGTGGAGGGCGGACTCAACCCCGAAGCGCACTACGTCGTCGATTTCGCCGAGCTGAAAAAGCTCATGAAGCGGCTCACCGACGAGATCGATCACAAGGTGCTGCTCCCGCTCCAGAACCCGAAGATCCAGCTGCGTGAGGAGGGCGACAGGGTGAGCGTGACCGTCGTGGGAAGGCCCTGCTACATGTTTCCCCGCGACGACTGCGCGCTCCTCCCCGTGCCCAACACCACCGTGGAAATGCTGGCGCAATATCTCGCGAGCCGGGTGCTCCAAGAGCTCGCCGGGTTGGGCGGCGTGGACCTCACGGCCGTAGAAGTGGAAGTAGAGGAGACGGTCGGGCAGTCGGCGACCTACCGCGAGTCCCTCGGGTGACGACGCCGCACGGCCTCGAGGTCGGCGCGCCCCAGGCGGCCATCGTGCAGGGCCGTCGCCAGCAGCACGCCGTCGAGCCCGAGGTCGGCGAGCCGCTCGATGTCCGGCACGCTCGCTATCCCGCCCCCCGCGAACAACTGCACGCCCGGATGGGCGGCGCGGAGCGCGCTCACCAGCCGGTCGTCCACGCCGCGCCCGCTCCCGACGCGCGCCACATCGAGCACCAGCAGGCTGGTCACTCCGGCGTCGAGGGCGGCGCGCGCCAGGTCGAGCGGCGTGGCGCGAGCCGCGACGCCCGAGCGGACGACGGGCGCGCCATCCCGCAGATCGAGCGAGAACACGACGCGCTCTGGTCCGGTCGCCTCGACCACCGCGGCGAGGGACCGCAAGGACGACAACGTCTCGAGGCCCACTACGACCCGCGCGGCGCCGAGGCGGATGAGCCCCCACGCTCGCGCAGGGTCGGTGACGGCGGCATCGATCCAGAGGGCGGCACCCAGACCGGCGAGCCGGCCCAGCAGGGCGCCCTGCACGCGGGCCCCGGCGATGGCGTCCAGGTCGGCGACGTAGCACTCGTCGCAACCCAAGTCCTCGTGAAAGGCGCGCGCCAACGGGACAGGATCGCCCTCCCCACCCCCTCCGGTCAGGACCGATCGCACGGCCGCGTAGCTCTCGCGCCGGCCTCCCCGCGCCAACACGGCGCGCCCCGCGCGCAGGTCGAGCACCGGGATCACGCGCAATGACGGCAGTCCTCGGCTGGGATATCGGCGGTGTGAACACCAAGGGCACGCGGGTGGCGGAGGCCCGCGTGGTCGCGGCGCGGGCGGTGCCCTACGAGCTGCAACGCGATCCCGCGGCACTCGCGCCGTTGCTCCGCCGGCTGGCGCGCGACGTCGGCGCCGCGCCGGGAGACCGGCACGCCGTCACGATGACGGCCGAGCTGTCGCAGCTGTTCCGCACCAAGCGGGAGGGCGTGGGGTTCGTGCTCGACGCCGTGACCGCGGCCTTTGCGGACGCGTGCGTGCGGGTGTGGACGGTCGATGCGCGCTGGCTCACACCCGCTCAAGCACGGCGCGACCCACATGCGGTCGCGGCGGCGAACTGGGCCGCTACCGCGCACCTCGTGGCGCGCTTCGTTCCCGATTGCGTGCTCATCGACGTGGGCTCGACCACGACCGACATCGTTCCCATCGCCGGCGGCGTGCCGCGGGCCGCGGGCAGGACGGATACCGAACGCTTGCGCGAGGGCGAGCTGGTCTACACGGGGGCGCTGCGCACGCCGGCCGAGGCGATCGCCGCGACTGTGCCGGTGCGCGGCCGGGCGACCGGCGTCTCGGCGGAAGGGTTCGCGCTCGCCGGCGATGTCCACCTCTGGCGCGGCGAACTGGCCCCGGAGGATTACTCGGTTCCCACGCCCGACGGTCGTCCGGCCACGCGCGTCTTCGCCGGCGAGCGGCTCGCGCGCGTGGTGTGCGCCGACCGCGAACTGCTCGATGACGAGGGCGTCAGCGGCATCGCGGACGCCTTGTGGGACGCGCAGGCGACGCGACTGCGCGACGCCGTGGTGCGGGCGCGCGCCCGCTGCCCCGCGCTCACCCGCGCGGTCGTGACGGGGCTGGGAGAGTTTCTCGCAGCCGAAGCCGCGCGGCGCGCCGGGCTTCAGGTGATCCTGCTGTCGGACCGCCTGGGCCCTGCGGCGCGCCACGCCCCCGCCGCGGCCGTGGCGCTGATGTTTCCCTCATGAGGAGCACCCGCGATGGCGTTCACACGGTGCTCAAGATCGGTGGGGGATTGCTCGGCAAGGCGGGCGCCTTCGAGCTCACCATCGAGGCGGTCACCGCCTTCCGGCCGGGCCGCCGCCTGGTCGTCGTCCCGGGTGGCGGGCCGTTCGCCGACGCGGTGCGCGAGATGTTCAAGCGCGCGAGGATCGGCGAGGATGCGGCGCACTGGATGGCGGTGTTGGGGATGGATCAATACGCACATGCCCTGGCCGCGCGCATCCCCGATGCCGCGCTCGTCGACGGCGTGGGCGGCGTCGCCGCGGCCTTGCAAGCCGGACACCTGCCGGTGCTCGCGCCCTATCGCTGGCTCCGCGCCGCCGATCCGGTGCCCCACTCGTGGGACGTCACGAGCGACAGCATTGCCGCGTGGTTCGCCGGTGCGCTGGGGGCGCGTCGTGTGGTGCTCATCAAGCCGGCGGAGGGAGGACACAAGAAGCTCGTCGACTCGCATTTCCTCCGCACGCTCCCGTCGGGCGTGGAGCACCTCATCGTGACCGCCGATGACCTGGGGCAGCTGGACGTGGCGCTACGGGAGGGCCCCGAGGGGGACCGCGGGCGCCGCGCGGACCAGGCGCTGTAGGGCCGCGACCCGGGCCCGCGACACGCGGCCCCGGCGGCCCCCGATGCACGCGGCGCCCCGCACCCCGATGAGCTCCGCGCCGACGGCACGCGCCGTCGCGAAGTCCCCTCCCGAGAGACTTCCGGCCAGCGCCGCGAACAGCCCCGCCGCGCGCGCGGCGTCGACCCACGCTGCGACCGCATGCGGCGACTCGAGGGCGAAGAGCGGGGCGTCTTTCCAGGCCGTGTCGAGCAGCAGGCCCGCGGCACCCGTCTCCGCGGCCACGGCCACCACGCGCGCCGGCGCGAGGCTGTCCGCCCGGCGCCAGTCGGCGTACGCCACGAGGACCATGCGCGTCGCCGCCGGAACGGCGCGCCGCACGGCGCGCGCCAGGCGCTGCGCCTGGGCCTCGCCCGTCACGCCGGCGAAGCCGAGCTTCACGAACGCGAGCCCCGGGGCCGCGGCCGCCGCGGCTGCCACCATCGCGTCATCACGGACGTCTCCCAGGGCCGCGCTCACGGGACGTGCCGCGCCCACCTCGCGCCGGATCGCCGCGAGCCGGTCCGCCCGCACGGCGCCCAGGGCCCCGCGATCCGGGTCCTTCGCGTCGATCACGTCTGCACCACCCGCGACGGCGGCGCGCGCTTCGACGGGCCCTCGGACGCTCACCAACAGACGCATTTCCGCGCGCTCCCTTGTGGCTATCGTGAAGCCGCCGGTAGGTTAGGCTTCCGGAGACGCGATGTCAAAACGACAATCGGGTGAAGTGCTGCAGGCGGCGCCCGGCGGCCAGGACGCGGCCGTCCCGACGCTCTCGCTCAGCGGCAGAGTGGCGGTGGTCACGGGCGCGTCGAGCGGTATCGGCCGCGCCATTGCGTTGGCGTACGCGGCGGCAGGTGCCGATGTGGCGCTCACCTACCGCGGCAACCGGCGCGGCGCCGAGGAAACCGCGGAGCAGGCGCGCGCCGCGGGGCGCCGGGCGGAGCCGCTCCAGGCCGACATCGCGGAGAGTCGCGATGTCGACGCCCTGGCGGACGCGGTACGCCGGGCGTTCGGTCGCGTGGACGTGTGGGTGAACAACGCGGGCGCCGACATTCTCACCGGCGCGGCATCGCGCCTCTCCTGGACGGAGAAGCTCGACCGCCTGCTCGCGGTCGACTTGCGGGGCACGGTGCTCGCCTCGTGGAAGGCGCTCGAGCTGATGCGCGCGCAACCGCCCGGCGGCGTCATCCTGAACATGTCGTGGGACCACGTACTCGCCGGCGGGATGAAAGGCGAGTACGCCCAGGTGTTTTGCGCCGCGAAGGGCGGCGTGTACTCGTTCAGCCGCGCGCTCGCCCAGGCCGCCGCGCCGCACATCCGCGTCAACGTGCTGGGCCCCGGCTGGATCGAGACCGCATATGGCAGCGGGCTCGATGAGGGCGTCAAACAGCGCATCACGAAGTCCATTCCGCTGGGCCGCTGGGGCACGCCGGAAGACATCGCCCACGCGGCCGTCTACCTCGCTTCCGACGCGGCGCGCTACGTGACCGGCCAGATGCTGTCGGTCAATGGCGGGAGCGTCGTCTAGCCCCGGACCAAGGAGCCGCCATGGCAGCGAAAGAGCCGACGTATACCGACGCCCAGATCGAAGCCAAGCTAAAGGACTTTCCCGGCTGGTGGTACGAGGACGGCTGGATCCGCCGCAATTACAAGACGGACGGCTGGCCCACCACGCTCATGCTCGTCAACGCCATCGGGTACGTCGCCGAAGCGGCCTACCATCACCCCGATCTGTCGGTCACCTGGGGACGCGTGATCGTGAAACTCCAGAACCACGCGGCGGGCGGGATCACCGACAAGGACTTCGAGCTGGCGCGCCAGCTCGAAGAGACGGTCCTGTGGCGCCCCAAGGGCGGCGCGCTCGAAGGGACGCCCAACAAGTTCGTGCGCGCGGGCGATCCGCGGTGACGGCGGTGCCGGCGCCGCGCGCCCCGCGCCGCGTCCTGTTCGTCACCGGGAAGCTCGCGGAGCCCGCGCTGCGCCGGGTCGTGGCCGGCATGACGCCGGCGTTCGCCTGGGACGTGGCGGTCATGAAGATCACGGTGGCCGCGCTCATGACCACGCCGTGGATCGCGCGTTTCCTCGACGCTCCCCCCTTCCCCGACACGGACCTCGTCGTGCTCCCCGGCTTGTGCGAGGGCGATCCGACGGTGGTCGCGCAGAAACTCGGCGTACCCGTGGAGAAGGGCCCCAAAGATCTGCGGCAGATCCCCGAATACTTCGGGCGGGCCGCGGCGGCGCGCGACTACGGGGCGTACGACATCGAGATCGCGGCCGAGGTGAACAACGCACCGCGGCTCGCGCGGGAGGCGATCCGTCGCGAGGCGGAGCATTACCGAGCAAGCGGCGCCGACCTGATCGACATCGGCTGTACCCCCGGCCGGGAGTTCCCCGATCTGGCCGCGGTGGTGAGCGAGCTGGTCGCGGCCGGGTTGCGGGTGAGCATCGACTCGCTCGACCCCGGCGAGATCGGCACCGCCGTGCGGGCCGGAGCCGAGCTCGTGCTGAGCGTGAACGGCTCCAATCTCGAGGTCGCGCGCGACTTCGCCGCTACCAGGACGCGGGTGGTGGTGATTCCCGACGCCGGCCGGGGACCGGAGAGCCTCGAATCGAGTATCGCGACATTGGACCGCTGGGGCGTGTCGTACCTGATCGACCCCATCATCGAGCCGATCGGCTTCGGGTTCATGCGCTCGCTGGAGCGCTATGCGGAGACGCGGCGGCGCTACCCGGACGCGCCGTTGTTCATGGGGATCGGCAACATCACCGAGCTCACCGCCGCCGACACGACCGGTGTGAACGCCCTGCTGCTGGCGATCTGCCAGGAGCTCGGCGTCCGCATCGTGCTCACGACCGAGGTCATTCCTTGGGCCCGCGGCGCCGTGCGTGAGATCGACATCGGCCGGCGATTGATGTACCACGCCGTGACGCAGCACACGCTCCCCAAGGGCGTGGACGATCGGCTCGTCACGGTGAAGGACCCGGCGCTCCTCGCCTACAGCGAGGCGGAGCTGCGCGAGCTGCAGCGCGCCGTGACGGATCCGAACTTCCGCATTTTCACCGATCGCGACGCGATCACCGTGTTCAACAGCGAGAAGTTCGTGCGTGGTACGGACATCCACGAGATCTTCGCGCAGCTCGACGTGGACGAGCCGACGCACGCCTTCTACCTCGGTCGCGAGCTCGCGAAAGCGCAGCTCGCCGTCACCCTCGGGAAGACCTATCGCCAGGAAGGGGCGCTGCAATGGGGGTACCTCACGCCCCCGGACGACCGCGGCCCCGACCACGTGAAGCTGACGCAACGCTCGACGCGCTCGCGCGCCCGGGGCACGCCCCGCACCAAAAGCCGCCGGTGAGCGACGCGGCACCGCTCGTCGCAGAGCTCGTCCCCGCTCCCGACCCCCTCGACTGCTGCGCGCGCCTCGCCGGGGTGCCGGACCTCGTGTTTCTGGACAGCGCGAGCGACCCCGAGCATCTCGGGCGCCACTCGTTCCTCGCCGCCGATCCGTTCACGGCCGTGCGGGCGAAGGGTCTGCTCACGCAGCAACTCGTGGACGGAACCTGGATCCGGGTCGACGCGGATCCCCTCGCGCATGTGCGGGCGCTGCTCGCGCCGCACGGCCGGCCGGCGGTGGCGGCTCTCCCGCCGTTCCAGGGCGGCGCGGCCGGATACGTAGGCTACGACTGGGGGGCTGCACTCGAGCGGGTCCCGCGGGCGCGGTACGACGATCTGGCCGTACCCGACCTGCTGCTCGGGCTGTACGACTGGGTGATCGCGTGGGATCACCAGGCCGGGCGGGCGTGGGTGGTCTCGACGGGGATGCCGGAGCGGGGGCGCGCCGGCAGTGCGCGCGCTGCGAGACGGCTGGAATTCGTGCAGGATCGGCTCTCGGTCGGGCCGGACGCGCGGAGTCTCCCGGAGCGACTGTGTCGTTTTGTCGCGCAGGGAGACCCCGCGCGGTTGGCCCGGGGCTCGGCCGCACCATCCTACCCGGTCCCCGACATTCCCGGCGTGCGCTCGAACTTCACGCGTGCCGGATACCTCGACGCCGTCGCCCGCGTGATCGAGTACATCCGCGCCGGCGACATTTTCCAGGCGAACCTGTCGCAGCGGCTCGAGGCACCGCTCATGGGCACGCCGCTCGCGCTGTACGACCGGCTGCGGCGCCGCAACCCGGCGCCCTTCGCCGCCTTCCTGGAGTTCGGCGACCTGGTGGTGGCGAGCTCGTCGCCGGAGCGCTTCCTGCGCGCGCAGCCGGACGGCCGGGTGGAGACGCGCCCCATCAAGGGCACCCGGCCCCGCGGGGTGGGCCCGGAGCACGACGCGGCCCTCGCGCTCGCGCTCGCCGAAAGCGAGAAGGACCGCGCGGAGAACGTGATGATCGTCGACCTCCTGCGCAACGATCTGTCGCGGGTGTGTCGGCCCGGCACGGTGCGGGTCCCCGAACTGTTCGCGCTCGAGCACTATGCGACCGTGCACCACCTCGTGTCGACGGTCGTTGGCGACCTCGCGCCCGGGCACGATGCGGTGGACCTGCTGCGCGCTGCTTTTCCCGGCGGCTCGATCACCGGCGCTCCGAAAGTCCGCGCGATGCAGATCATCGCGGAGCTCGAGCCGACCGCGCGAGGCGTGTACTGCGGCGCGATCGGCTACCTGAGCACGAGCGGCGCGCTGGACGCGAGCATCGTGATCCGAACCTATCTGGTGCGGGGGCGCGACGTGTATTTTCAGGTCGGCGGCGGCATCGTGGCCGACTCCGATCCCGAGCAGGAGTATCGGGAGACCCTCGACAAGGCGCGCGGGCTTATCGCCGCACTGGCACCATGATCCTGTTGATCGACAACTACGACTCCTTCGTCTTCAACCTGGCGCGCTACGTGCGCGAGCTCGGCGAGGACGCCGTCGTACGACGCCACGACGCCACGACGCTCGAGGAGATCGAGCGACTCCAGCCCTCGCGCATCATCATCTCTCCGGGACCTTGTTCTCCCGGCGAAGCGGGGATCTCCACGGACGTCGTGCGTCGGTTCGGGCCGACGATCCCGATCCTGGGCGTCTGTCTGGGTCATCAGTGCGTCGGCGCCGCGTACGGCGCCGCGATCGTGCGCGCCGGGCGGCCCGTGCACGGCAAGGCGGCGCGGATCCGGCACGACGGGCGTGGCCTGTTCGCGGGACTCCCCACCCCGTTCCTGGCGGCGCGCTACCATTCGCTCGTCATCGCCCGCGCCGGTCTGCCCGCCGAGCTTCGCGTCACGGCGACCGCGGACGACGGGGAGATCATGGCCGTGGAGCACGTGCGCCATCCGGTGGTCGGCGTGCAATTCCACCCCGAGTCCGTGCTCACGGAGCACGGCTACGTGCTGTTGGACCGCTTCCTGCACGGGGCCGCCTCCTCCCGGGACGCGCTCCCCGACCACGCCGACGGCGCGCGCCCGGCGGCCGCGATGGCGTCGGCGCGGTGATCATCGAGTCCATTCTCACCACCATGGACGCGCGCGGGGCGGTGAACTTCGCCCCCATGGGCGTCGAGTGGGCGGAGGACGAGATCGTCATCAAGCCGTTCCTCGAGACGACGACGTTCAAGAACCTCGAGGCGACGGGCGCCGCCGTCGTGAACCTCACGGACGACGTCTTACTGTTCGCACAGGGCGCGATTTCCAACGTCGCGTTCCCGGCCAAGCCGGCGACCGTGGTGCGCGGGGTCGTGCTCGACGCCGCCTGCTCCTGGCGCGAAGTCCGCGTCGCGGCGCTGGACGCGACGCCGCCGCGTGCGCGCATCGTGAGCCGCGTGGTGCATCGCGGGTTCCAGCGCGAATTCCTTGGCTTCAACCGGGCCCGGCATGCCGTGCTCGAGGCCGCGATCCTCGCCACCCGCATCCACCTCCTCCCGCCCGAACAGATTCGCGACGAGCTCGCGCGACTCCAGGTGATCGTCGATAAGACCGCCGGCCCGCGCGAGCGGGACGCGATGGCCTTGCTCACCGACTACGTGCGCCGGGCGCCACGCCCCGAACAGTCCGCCGCGCGATGACGGGAGAGCCGGCCCTGTTCGTCGAGGCGCCCGCGCGGCTTCATTTCGGCGTGCTCGACCTGCGGGGCGACCTGGGTCGCCGCTTCGGCGGGATCGGGGCCGCGGTCCCGGCGCCGTCGCTGCTGCTCGAAGCCCGCCCCGCCACGCGTCTCGCGGCCGACGGGCCCGACGCGCCGCGGGTGCTCGAGTTCGCCCGCCGCTTCGCCACGCACCACGCGGTCGAGCTGCGGACAGATTTTCGGGTCCATCGCGCCATTCCGGCGCACGCCGGCCTCGGCTCGGGCACCCAGCTCGCGCTCGCCGTGGCGCGCGCCGCCGCCGAGCTGGCCGGCCTGCCGACGGAGGTCACCGCGCTCGCCCGCGCGGTCGACCGGGGCCTGCGCTCGGGGGTCGGAACCTGGACGTTCGCCCACGGCGGCTTCGTGCTCGAGGGCGGGCGGGCCGATCACGCCGACGGTGTCGCCCCGTTGCTCGCGCGCCTGACGATCCCGGCCGCGTGGCGCTGCATCGTGGCGGTGCCGCGGGGCAAGCCCGGGCTCGCGGGCGACCAGGAGGCGGCTGCGTTCGCGCGACTCCCCGCGCCGGACGCGCGCGAGGTAGAGCGGGTCGCCCACCTCGTGCTGATGCAGCTGCTCCCGGCGCTCGCCGAAGCGGACCTGATGGGGTTCGGGGCCGCCCTCGGGGACGTGCAGCGCATCACGGGCGGCTGGTTCGCGCCGGCCCAGGGGGGGGTGTTCGCGCCCGGCGAGACGCGGGAGCTGGTGGAGCGGCTGCGGGAGTGGGGGGCCGTGGGGGTAGGGCAGAGCTCGTGGGGACCCGCCGTCTATGGGATCGTGGGGGATGCGGCCGGGGCGCGTGTGCTGGCGGGGCGGGTGCGGGGCGCGCTGGGGCCGGGCGGGGCGGTTTATGAAGGGGGCTTCAGTCCGAGCGGCGCCCGGGTATGGCGGGGCGACCCATCCGTTTCAGGCTGAACGGTCGGCCTTTCCCGGGCTGATTGACAGTGGCGGGACCAGGGGATATAACCCCTATCCCTAGTCAGCAATCCAGTGCGGACGAATTGGACGTTGGCTGTGGCCCGTTGGGAGCGTGGCCCGCCGCTCGTGCGGAGCGTTGGGCGACCGATGGGCATGTTGGCGTAGATCGTTTTTCCCCATCCTCATCCTCAACATGAGGTCAGCTATGAAAAGCTTCAAGCTGTGGTCCGGTGGACTCGTGACGAGTCTGATGCTCGTCGCCGCGTCCGCCGCCGCCCAGGAGGCGGGCCAGTGGACGATGGCGGGTCGGACGTACGACCTGCAGCGTTACAGCCCGCTCACGGCGATCAACAAAACAAACGTGAAGAACCTCAAGGCCGCGTGGTCGTTCTCCACGGGAGTGCTCAGCGGCCATGAGGGCAACCCGCTGGTGATTGGCACGGTGATGTACGTGCACAGCGCGTTCCCGAACATCGTGTTCGCGCTCGATCTGACGAAGCCGGGCGCGCCGATGATCTGGCGGAACCAGCCCGCCCAGCCGCCCGAGGCCAAGGCGATCGCCTGCTGCGACCTCGTGAACCGCGGCCTCGCCTACCATGCCGGCACCAACCGGTTGTTCATCGAGCTGCTGCAGGGCGACCTGCTCGCGCTCGACGCGAAGACCGGGAAGCAGGTCTGGCGGGTGCCGAACGCGGACTACAAGACCGGCTCGACCATGACGAACGCCCCCATCGTGATCAAGGATCTCGTGATCGCGGGCATTTCGGGCGGCGAGTTCGGTGTGCGCGGCCGCGTGACGGCGTATGACGTCAACACCGGCAAGGAAGTGTGGCGCGGATACTCCACGGGCCCCGACGCCGACGTGAAGATCGTCGGTGACGCGAACCCCAACTACCCCTCGCACCGCGGCAAGGACCTCGGCGTGTCGACGTGGCAGGGGGACGAGTGGCAGCGCGGCGGCGGCACCACGTGGGGCTGGTACTCCTACGATCCGCAGCTGAACCTGTTCTACTATGGCTCGGGCAACCCGGGGTCGTGGAATCCCGATCAGCGCCCGGGCGACAACAAGTGGTCGATGTCCATCTGGGCCCGCAACCCCGACAACGGGGAGGTCAAGTGGGTCTATCAGATGACGCCGCACGACGAGTGGGACTATGATGGCGTCAACGAGATGGTGCTGTTCGACGCCACGATCGGCGGGAAGCCGGTGAAGGCGCTGGCGCACTTCGACCGCAACGGCTTCGGGTACGTGGTCGACCGGACCAACGGCAAGGTGCTCATCGCGCAGCCGTACGCGCACGCGGCACCGAACTGGGCGTCGAAGATCGATCTCACGACGGGTGTCCCGGTCCGCAATCCGCAGTACGGGACGACCTCGAAGAAGAACACCGAGCATATTTGCCCCGCAGCGATCGGCTTCAAGGATCAACAGCCGTCCGCGTACTCGCCGCAGACCAAGCTCTTTTACGTTCCCACGAACAACATCTGTATGGACTATGAGGGCGTGGACGTGAAGTACTCGGCCGGCCAGTGGTACGTGGGCGCGATCGTGCGGATGTACCCCGGGCCCGATGAAATCCGGGGCGCGTTCGTCGCGTGGGACCCGACCACGGGGACCAAGAAGTGGGAGATCAAGGAGAACCTCGCGGCCTACGGCGGCGCGCTGGCGACGGCCAGCGGTATCGTGTTCTACGGCACGATGGAAGGCTGGCTCAAGGCGGTCGACGCCACGACCGGCACCGAGCTGTGGAAGTTCAAGACGCCGTCCGGCATCATCGGCAACCCGATGACGTACCTGGGGCCCGACGGCAAGCAGTACGTCGCCGTGCTCTCGGGGGTGGGCGGCTGGGCGGGAGCGGGCGTCGCTCTGGGGATCAGCCCGGAGGATCCGACCGCCGCGCTCGGCGCGATTGGCGCCTTCGGCGACTATACGAATATCAGCAACGCGGGCGGCACGCTCATGGTGTTCGCCCTGCCGTAAGGTTGTGACGGCGTAGCATCGTCGCAAAAGGAAGGTGCACCCGGCGCCGGGCGAACGCGCTTCGGCGCCGGGTGTAGTATGTGCTGGACCGAATACATTCTCTTCGAAATCCGCAGGGAGCACTATGCATCGCACTTGGCTCACACGTAGCGCGGCGTCGCTCGTCGCTGCGGCTGCGGTCGTCCTCAT